>NZ_PGCP01000049.1 GCF_002812985.1 Aeromonas lusitana | reverse complement strand
AAGAGCGTTGCAACGTTTCGTTGCTGCGGGAGTGGCATTCTACTCAACCGCCTTCTCGAGTCAAGCCTTATTTTCAAAGGCTTTTTCGAGGCGCCGACCGGCTTGTTTGCGTTGCCGCTTGCCCTGTCGATGGAGGCGCATTATAGGGAGCTGAGCCGGGATGACAAGGGCTATTTCGCATTAAATTCGCAGTTTTGATTCAACCGTTCACTAATCACCCAAAGTGATGTCTTTACGATCTGAACTGGCCCCGCATGAGGTCGATATACGCATCTTGCGGGGCAAGAGAGGTCGACAGATCAAACTTGTATCGAATTGGCTTTTCCTATTGTCACAACCATGATGATCGGGGTCCCGCCTTCGGGTAACATAGCGCCCCTTTGCGATTCTCACACTCTTGGGCTTTGGAGAATTTAATGCCTTTTGCACTTGGCCAGCGTTGGATTAGTGATACAGAGACGGATCTGGGATTGGGAACTGTCGTTGCTGTAGAAGGACGCATGGTTACCCTGTTGTTTCCGGCTACCGGTGAAAACCGCATGTATGCCAAAGAAGAGGCGCCGGTGACCCGGGTCAGCTTCAATGTGGGCGATCAGATAGCCAGTCACGAAGACTGGACCATGCTGGTCGAGGAAGTGCAGGAGAAGGATGGGCTGCTTATATATGTCGGTACACGTACCGACACCGATGAGCCTGTCGTCCTCAAGGAAGTGTTTCTCAGCAACTTCATCAAGTTCAACAAGCCGCAGGATCGCCTGTTCGCCGGTCAGATCGATCGGATGTCCCGTTTCACCCTGCGCTACGAAGCCCTGGTCAATCAACACCAGCGCCGCCGCAACCCGACCCGTGGCCTGGCCGGTGGCAAGGTCAGCCTGATCCCTCACCAGCTCTATATTGCACACGAGGTGGGTCATCGTTATGCCCCCCGCGTCTTGCTAGCCGACGAAGTGGGTCTGGGCAAGACCATAGAAGCGGGCATGATCATCCATCAGCAACTGCTGTCTGGCCGTGCCCAGCGCGTGCTCATCCTGCTGCCGGAAACCCTGCAACACCAGTGGCTGGTCGAGATGATGCGCCGCTTCAACCTGCACTTCTCTCTATTTGACGAGGAGCGCTGCATCGAGGCCTTCGCCGACGCCGAGAATCCGTTCGAGACGGAACAGCTGGTGATCTGCAGCCTCGACTTCCTGCGCAAGAAGCGCCGCCGCTTCGAGCAGGTGCTGGAAGCCGAATGGGATCTGCTGGTCGTCGATGAAGCCCATCATCTGGAATGGAGCGAAGACGCCCCCAGCCGCGCCTACGAGATGGTAGAAGCCCTGGCTGAACAGGTGCCTGGCGTGCTGTTGCTGACCGCCACCCCGGATCAGCTCGGTCACCAGAGCCACTTCGCCCGCCTGCGCCTGCTCGATCCCGAGCGTTTCTACGATTACGACGCCTTCCTCGCCGAGGAGCAGGCCTATGGCCAGGTTGCCAGCGCGGCGCAGGAGCTGTTGGCCGGTTCGACCCTGAGCGAAAAAGCCAGGCAGATCCTCGCCAACCAGCTGGATGGGCTGGACCTCGGCGATGCAGCCGCCCGTCAGCAGGCGGTGCACAAACTGCTCGATCAGCACGGCACTGGCCGGGTGCTGTTCCGCAACAGTCGCGCCAACATTCAGGGCTTCCCCGAGCGTCATCTCAACATCTACCCCATGCCGCTGCCGGAGCAGTACAAGACCGCCATCAAGGTGATGGGCATGATGGGTGGCAACGGTGGCGATCTGCAGACCCGTGCGTTGCGCTACCTCTATCCGGAGAAGATCTTCCAGCAGTTCGAGGGAGACAACGCCAGCTGGACCCAGTTCGATCCTCGCGTCGACTGGTTGCTGGAACTCTTGCTCGGTGCGCGCCAGCAGAAGGTATTGGTGATCTGCTCCGAGGCGGCCACCGCCATCGCGCTGGAAGAGGCGCTGCGCACCCGTGAAGGGATCCGCGGTGCCGTGTTCCATGAAGGCATGTCAATCCTGGAGCGGGACAAGGCGTCCGCCTACTTCGCCCAACAGGATGGTGGCGCCCAGGTGCTGCTCTGCTCCGAGATAGGATCCGAGGGTCGCAACTTCCAGTTCGCCAGCCACCTGGTGCTGTTCGATCTGCCCCTCAACCCGGACCTGCTGGAGCAGCGCATCGGTCGTCTCGATCGGATCGGCCAACAGAATACCGTCGAGATCCATGTCCCCTACCTGACCGGCACCGCCCAGCGGGCACTGCTGCTCTGGTATCACGATGGTCTGGATGCCTTCGAGCAGACCTGCCCCACCGCTCGCCCAATCTTTGAAGCGGTGCGGGACGAGTTGTTCGAACTGCTGGCCGCCAACGATGGCGAACAGACGGTGCTGGATGCCCTGCTGGTCAAGACCCGTGAACTGCACGAACCGCTCAAGGCCCGGATGGAACAGGGACGTGACCGCCTGCTGGAGATCCACTCCAGCGGGGGTGATGCCGCCCTCGCCCTGGTAGATAAATTGGCTGCCGAAGATGATGACACTGGCATGATCTCTTTTGCCCTCAAGATGTTCGACGAGATCGGCGTCAATCAGGACGACAGAGGGGAGAATGCACTGGTGCTGACTCCCGGCGATCACATGCTGGTGCCCAGCTTCCCGGGCCTGCCCCAGGATGGCATGACCATCACCTTCGATCGCCCCACCGCCCTGGCGCGGGATGACATGGCCTTGCTCTCCTGGGAGCACCCCATCATGCGCGGCGGGATCGATCTGATCCTGGGTTCAGAGATTGGTGCTACCTCGGTGGCTTTATTGAAGAATAAAGCTCTGCCGATCGGCTCCATTCTGCTGGAATTGATCTTCGTGGCCGAATCGGCTGCCCATCCCCAGCTCTATCGCTTCATGCCACCGACCCCCATCCGACTGCTGATGGACAAGAACGGCCAGAATCTGGGGGAGAAGGTGGCGTTTGATGCCTTCAACCGCCAGCTGACCCCGGTCAATCGTCACCTCGGCAGCAAGCTGGTGACTGCATCCCAGCCTGTGATCCACGGCCTCATCGGCAAGGGCCAGGCCATTGCCGAAGAGCTGAAAGCGGGGATAGTCGACAAGGCGCGTGCGCAGATGGCGCAGACCCTGCAGCAGGATCTGGACAGGTTGGAAGCGCTCAAGGCGGTCAATCCGAATGTGCGCGACAGCGAACTGGATTATCTGCGCAATCTGCAGGCAGAATTGCACCACCTGATCGATCAGACCCAACTCAAGCTGGATGCGATCCGGTTTATAGTGGTCACCCATAACTAAGTCACTGATGGGGCCAGCCCCCTGGATGAAAGATGCAAGACGCTACATTTGAATACTCACCGCCGCAGGAGCCTTGGCTCGATATCCTGTTCAAGGACAAGGACATCATGGTGGTCAACAAGCCTACCGGCCTGCTCAGCGTACCCGGCCGCGGTCCCGAAAATGAAGACAGCGTCCTGTATCGCGTCAAGCAGCAGCACCCCAAGGCGGCAGCGGCCCATCGTCTCGACATGTCCACTACCGGGGTCATTGTCATTCCCCTCACCCCGAATTCCCATCGGGAGCTGAGCCGACAATTCCGCGAGCGGGAAACCGAGAAACACTACCTCGCCTGGGTGTGGGGAGAGCCGGAGGCCGACTCGGGTCAGGTCGATCTGCCGCTCTGCGTGGACTGGCCCAACCGTCCAAGGCAGAAGGTGGACTTCGAGGAGGGGCGCCATGCCCTGACCCTGTGGGAGAAACTCAAGGTGGAAAATGGCAACAGCCTGATCAAGCTGACCCCCATCACGGGGCGCTCGCACCAACTGCGGGTCCACATGCTGGAGCTGGGTCATCCCATCCTGGGAGACAACCTCTATGCCCATCCAGAGGCCTTGGCTGCGGCGCCGCACCTCTACCTGCATGCGGCCATGCTGACCATCACTCATCCACGCAGTGGCGAGCGGATGAGCTTTGAGGCACCGGCACCTTTCCCGCTCTGAGTCGACACAGGCACAAGACGTGAATAAAAAAGCCCCCATCAGATGATGGGGGCTTTTTATTTGGCTCAAACGTGAATGTTGATGTTACTTCCCAGAGAGCCCGTCGCCGATGTAACTGGCGCCTGGGCTGGCTGGGCGGCTGTCTGCAACAACTTCAGCGCGGTTTCCCCGTCCTGAAGCTGCTGTTTTTTTGCCAGACTGGCCGTCATCAGGGCAGAACCATATGACGTAGATGCAGAGCTAGAAATATCCATTGTGTACCTCCTGCCTAAGCTCTATCGGCCAGAATGCATCGAACATGAGAAATATTGCTCAGATCAGATAGGCCTTGTCCGGGGTACGCCGTGCCAGCCAGCGCTCCTCCATCTCCAGCAGGATCTGATAAGCCTTCGCCGCCTGCTCCGGACGGCTGAACAGATAGCCTTGCCCGTAGAGATGAATGTCGGTCAACGAACGCAGCACGTCGAGCTGTCCCTGGGTCTCTATCCCCTCGCACACCAGTTTCTTGCCCAGCATGGAGCCCATTCGGCAGATGTTGGCGACTAGCTCGGCCGCCTCGATGGAGGTATCTATCCCCTGAATGAAGGATCTGTCGATCTTCACCTTGCTGACCGGCAGCTTCTGCAGATAGCTGAGGGAAGAGTAACCGGTGCCGAAGTCATCCAGGGCCAGCTGAACGCCCTGATGATTCAGATCCTGCATCAGTTGCAGCGAGTTCTTCACCTCGCGCATGGTGGTATCTTCCGTCACCTCCAGCACCAGGCTGGCGGCGGGAATATGGTGCTCCATCAATGCCTTGGCGACCAACCGCAGCAGATTGCGCTGATACATGCCCGGTGAGATGTTAACGCACATCTGCAGGTCGACCAGCCCCAAATGTTGCCACTTGTAGAGCTGCTCGCACGCCGTATTCAAAATCCAGCTGCCGAGCTTCTCCGCCAGTTGGAACTCCTCCGCCACCTGGATCACCTCGTTGGGCGGAATGAAACCCAGCTCGGGGTGACGCCAGCGCAGTAAGGCCTCGACCGCCTCACAGCGACCGCTCTCCAGGTTGACTATGGGCTGGTAATAGAGCTCGAGCGCGTTGTGCTCCAGCGCCATCACCATGTCGGAGGCGAGATGCTTGCGTCTGGCGGTCTCGTTGAGCAGGGAGTTGTCGTAGATGACGTAGGGCACATGGGTCTTGCGACTGTGGAACAGGGCCTGCTCAGCCCGGCTCAGCAGCTCCTGAGTCTGGTTGCTGTCCATCGGGAAGAAGGCGATGCCGATGCCCACCTCCAGCCGAAACGGGTAGTTGTCGATGAGGATGTCCTGCTTGAGGGAGTGCAGGACTCTCGCCACCAGTTCCCTGACCTGGCGCAAGTCGCTTCCTTCTCGCTGCAACATGGCGAGCTGATCGCCCCCGAGGCGCGCCACCCACTCCCCGTTTTCACACAGGGCACGCAGCCGCTTGGCAAGCTCCTGCAGCAGGAGATCGCCTGTGTTGTAACCGAACTTGCTGTTGATGTCCCGGAAATCATTGATATCGACCAGTACCAGTCCGAACGGCGTATCGCGACTGACATAGGACTCCATCTTCTCGAGCAAGGCCAAGCGGTTGGGGAGGCCGGTCAGGGGATCGATCCGCGCCGTTCTGAAGTGGCGCCTGGCTTCGCGGATGAGCAAGCCGCTCAACAGGATGACGGAGATGACCAGACCGGACACCATGAACAACAGGGCATTGCGCAACTGACCGAAACGCTTGTCGTTGCCCGAATAGACATTGATGTTGTTCTGCATGACGGAGGCGAGGGAGTAAGACAGGGGCTCCTGCAACGGTGCCAGGATCATCATGATCTGCTGATAATCTGGCGTGCCCGGTTTGAGTTTGGCCAGCTTGGGTTCGAGCTCACGGATACTGCTCTCGGTCAGCTGCACCAGCCGCATCGTCTTCTGGTTGTCGGCCAGGCTCTTGCGCAGCTGGCCGCTCAGGAGGATGGGGGTACGGCTCCATAGGATGTCGTAGCGAAGCAGCAGGGCCTCGTGGTCGATGCCGCCATAATGGTAAATCTCGACGGCATTGAGGAAGCGGCCCAACTCGAGCTGCAACTGCATCAGCGCCCAGGAGACGTCATAGGTGTATTTTTCCATCACCCGGGTCGCATTCTGTATCTGCACCAGGCAATACAGGGTGCTCCCCGTGAATAACAGAATGGATAGATAAAGCACGCCGAGTAAGGGCCAGGCCCTGGTCTTCGCTTTCACCCAATGCTCCCACAAGCAACCATGATTACTGCTGAATGTCGATGGAACTCAATTGCCAGATCATCATGTCGGTGAATTCGGAGCGCTTGAGTTCGGGATACTGATCCAGTGGCAGGATAAACCACAGCGGTCCCTTGTCACGCACCCGCATGGTCATGCCATCGTCTTGCCAGGCCAGGATAGGATCGTATTGCTTGACCTTATCCCACTTGATCCGGATCTGGAAACTGTTCAGCGCCGTCAAGGTGATGCTCTTGCCTTTCGCACCGACGGCCGTCATCACGTCCGCCAACTTGGGGCCCACATATTTGTGTGGCTTGTCCGCCCAGGGATGGCCCGTCACGATCTCGTGTTGTGGCAAGGCCTGGATCATGGCCAGATCAAAGGCCACTTCCCCATCGGTCGGATTGGCGGACTCCACATCACCTGTCACCTTGAGGATCACGGGACCCTGCGGGGCGGCGAGTGCAGTGGCGGACATGAAAAGGGAAAACAGTAATGGAATCAGGCCTAAATTTCTCATGCTCACCTCAGATGATTTTGTTATCAATAGACTCAGTTTAGTAGCACTAAAAAAAACGGCCCGCAAATGCGAGCCGTTTGATAACTAAGACAGGATTACATCATACCCATGCCGCCCATGCCACCCATATCAGGCATGGCAGGGGTATCTTTCTTCGGCAGCTCGGTGATCATGCACTCGGTGGTGATCATCAGGCCGGCAATGGAAGAGGCGAACTGCAGGGCAGAGCGGGTCACCTTGGTCGGATCCAGGATACCCATGGCCAGCATGTCACCGTATTGCTCGGTGTAGGCGTTGTAACCGAAGTTGCCTTCGCCGTTCTTCACCGCGTTGGCAATGACGGACGCTTCTTCACCGGCGTTGATGACGATCTGACGCAGCGGAGCTTCCATGGCGCGCAGAGCGACCTTGATACCCACGTTCTGGTCTTCGTTGTCACCACGCAAGCCAGCCAGTTTGGCGGCAACGCGTACCAGCGCCACACCACCACCGGCAACCACACCTTCTTCTACGGCGGCGCGAGTTGCGTGCAGGGCATCGTCAACACGGGCTTTCTTCTCTTTCATCTCGACTTCGGTGGCAGCGCCAACCTTGATGACGGCAACACCGCCGGCCAGCTTGGCCACGCGCTCTTGCAGCTTCTCACGGTCGTAGTCGGAAGAGGTCTCTTCGATCTGCTGACGGATTTGAGCCACGCGGCTCTCGATCAGGGATGCATCACCCACGCCATCGATGATGGTGGTGTTTTCTTTGGTGATGACGATGCGCTTGGCACGGCCCAGATCTTCCAGGGTCGCTTTTTCCAGCTCCATGCCCACTTCTTCGGAGATCACGGTACCACCGGTCAGGATGGCGATATCCTGCAGCATGGCCTTGCGACGATCACCGAAGCCAGGTGCCTTGACGGCAGCGACTTTGACGATGCCCCGCATGGTGTTGACCACCAGGGTCGCCAACGCTTCGCCTTCCACGTCTTCGGCAACGATGATCAGCGGCTTGCCTGCTTTGGCTACGCCTTCCAGCACCGGCAGCATTTCACGGATGTTGGAGACCTTCTTGTCCACCAGCAGGATGAAGGGATCATCCAGCTCGACGGAGCCGGTTTCCGGCTTGTTGACGAAGTAGGGAGACAGGTAACCACGGTCGAACTGCATGCCTTCAACCACAGCCAGTTCATCTTCCAGGCCCTGACCGTCTTCGACGGTGATGACGCCATCACGGCCGACCTTGTCCATGGCTTCGGCGATCAGTGCACCCACTTTCTCGTCGGAGTTGGCGGAGATGGTACCAACCTGAGCGATGGCATTGCTGTCGGCGCAAGGGGTAGACAGGGCCTGCAGCTCGGCAACGGCGGCCACAACGGCCTTGTCGATACCACGCTTCAGGTCCATCGGGTTCATGCCGGCGGCAACGGCCTTCAGGCCTTCGTTGACGATGGCTTGGGCCAGTACGGTTGCGGTAGTGGTACCGTCACCGGCGGCGTCGTTGGCCTTGGAAGCAACTTCCTTGACCATCTGGGCGCCCATGTTCTGGAACTTGTCTTCCAGCTCGATTTCACGGGCAACGGAGACGCCATCCTTGGTGATGGTCGGAGCGCCGAAGGACTTGTCCAGTACCACGTTGCGGCCTTTCGGGCCCAGGGTTACCTTGACGGCGTCGGCCAGGATGTTGACGCCTTCCAGCATTTTGATGCGAGCTTCGTTGCCGAACTTAACTTCTTTAGCTGCCATGTTCTTGAATCCTTAAATCAATGCGGGGAAAAGGGAGTGATTACTCTTCGACAATCGCCAGGATGTCGGTTTCAGACAGGATCAGCACGTCCTGACCATCCAGCTTCTCGGTTTTCACACCGTAGCCTTCGTTGAAGATCACCTTGTCACCTACCTTGACGGCGAGGGCTTTGACATCGCCATTGTCCAGAATTCGACCAGTCCCCACGGCAAGAACTTCACCACGGGTGGACTTCTGGGCCGCAGTGCCAGTCAAGACGATGCCGCCAGCGGATTTGGCTTCAGCTTCGATGCGCTTGATGATGACGCGGTCGTGCAGTGGACGAATTTTCATCGATAACTCTCCCAAAATGAGTCTCTTGTGTTGCTTGAGGAATGGCCGCAGTCGGCCAAATTTGTTATGCCCCTGATCTGGGGCAACTTGGGTAGCCCTTCAAGGGCAAATACAAAAAAAATTTTTTCACGTACTATGAGCATCTTTGATGGATCTCGCCCCAATCAGGAAGGGGAATGGACCTGGCCTGCCTTCTGGCCCAGCAGCAAGAGACAATCCCTTGAGCCGACCCAACCCCATGCTGACCGCACCCCTGACCTCAGTGCTGCCGCGCATGACGGGCCCCATGATCCTCGGCATTATCGCCATCCTGGCGTTCAATCTGGTCGATACCTTCTTCATCGGCCTGCTGGGCACAGAGGCGCTGGCCGCCATCAGCTTCACCTTCCCGGTCACCTTCGTGGTGACTTCGCTGACCATGGGGCTGGGCGCCGGCCTCAGTGCCCTGCTCGGCCACACATTAGGTCAGGGCCGCCACGACGAGGCCGCCCGCATCACCACCGACTGCCTGTTCCTCGCCCTGGTGCTGGTGACCCTGCTCTCCTTGCTGGGCGCCCTCACCATCCACCCCCTCTTCACCCTGCTCGGGGCCAGCGCCGATCTCATCTCGCTGATCCACGACTACATGCTGATCTGGTATCTGACCGTCCCCCTGCTGGCCCTGCCCATGGTCGGCAACGCCGCCATCCGGGCGACCGGGGATACCAAGACCCCCAGTCTGGTGATGGCGGTGGCCGGCCTGGTCAACGGGGTGCTGGATCCCCTGCTCATCTTCGGCATAGGGCCCTTCCCCGAGTGGGGCATTCGCGGCGCCGCCATCGCCACCTCCCTCTCCTGGCTGATGGCGACTCTGGTCAGTCTCCACATCCTGCGCAAGCGTGAGCGCCTGCTGTCATGGCACCTCTCCCCTCGCCCACGGCTGCTGGCGCATTGGCGCGCCCTGCTGCACGTGGCGGTACCCGCCTCCTTCACCAACATGCTCAATCCGCTGGCCAACGCCGTGCTGATGATCATCTTCGCCGGGCTCGGCACCGAGGTGGTCGCCGCCTACGGTGCCGCCTCCAGAGTCGAAGCCCTGCTGCTGATCGTGATGATGGCGCTCTCCTCCGTGCTGGCGCCCTTCGTCTCGCAAAACTGCGGGGCCGGCAATCCGGCGCGAGCCAGGGCGGCACTGCTGATCTGCATGCGCTTCGCCCTGCTGTTCCAACTCATCGTCTATGGCCTCGTCTGGTGGCTGGCCCCCTTCATCGCCACTCTGTTCAGCGATCAACCCCAGGTGGTGCGCCTCATAGTGCTCTACCTGCACCTGGTGCCCATCGGCTACGGCTTTCAGGGCATGGTAATGCTGCTGGCGTCCGCCCTCAACGGCGTACGGGCCTCCACGGTTTCCTTCCTGTTCAACGGGCTGAGGTTGTTTGTCTTCTTGCTGCCAGGGGCCTGGCTGGGATCAAAATCTGTCTCTTATA
>NZ_PGCP01000048.1 GCF_002812985.1 Aeromonas lusitana | reverse complement strand
GTTGTAGCCAAAGTTATCGCTTAATCGATTCTTTATATGCACACATGAAAGGGGTGGCTTCGGCCACCCCTTTTTACATTTGGGCCCTCGTCGCCCTGTGAGATACTGTAAAAAACCATGACCGAGGTAGTTCCCGTGAGTAAGCCCGCCATTTTTCTGGACAGAGACGGTGTCATCAACGAAGACACCGGCTATGTCAGCCAGGTTGACGACTTCCATTTCCTGCCCGGCGTGATCGAAGCCCTGCAGCTGCTGAAGAAGAAAGGCTACCTGCTGATCGTGGTCACCAACCAATCCGGCATCGCCCGCGGCTATTTCAGTGAAGATGACTTCATGAACCTGACCGAATGGATGGATTGGTCACTGGCGGATCGGGATGTGGATCTCGACGGCATCTACTTCTGCCCCCACCACCCGGATCACGGAGCCCCTTGCGACTGCCGCAAGCCCGAGCCCGGCATGCTGCTGTTGGCACAACAAGAGCTCGGTATCGACATGGCCCGCTCCTATATGGTGGGCGACAAGCCCTCCGATCTGAAAGCGGCGCTCAATGCCAGGGTGGGGCACAAGGTGATGGTGCGTACCGGCAAGCCGGTGACTGATGCAGGTATCGCTTTAGCCGATACTATCTATGACGATCTACATGATTTTGCGATAGCAGTGCCCGCAGTAGGCTGATATCGCTCGCTTGATATGCGAATTGCTGGCTTTGTGAGCGAACGAGCGTCGAAAGCCAGTTTTTTGCAATAATCTCCTTGCCAGAAAGTTTCAGCTCCCTATAATGCGCCTCCATCGACAGGGCAAGCGGCAACGCAGTTAAGCCAGTCGGTGCCTCGAAAAAGCCTTTGAAAATAAGGCTTG
>NZ_PGCP01000047.1 GCF_002812985.1 Aeromonas lusitana | reverse complement strand
GGTGGGGCATGGGCGGGTGTCCTTGATGGCGGTCGAGTCCTGTGATGGGGCATGTTAGCCTGCGCTTCCTAAAAAACAAAACCGGGCCCAAGGGCCCGGTTTGTGATGTCATCTTGCTGATTACAGCAGGGTGAACGGCATGATGATGTGGAACTTGACGTCATGCTCGGAGCTGAACATGTTCGGGTAGTACCAGCTGCCCTTGTCGTCCTGCTCGTTGTTGTAGTCGGTGTAGTGCAGCTTGAACAGGGTGCCCTTCAGCTTGCCGTCTTGCACTGTGTACATGACGTCGAAGTTGGCAGCCCACTCTTTACCGCCTTCCAGAGAGCTGTCGCCGTTGTTGGCATCCCAACCGTAGGCACCGGAGATGCCGGTGGACCAGCCAGGGGCTCCTACCAGATCATCCAGGGTACGGGTCACGCCGAAGAACAGCGCTTTCTCGTCGTTGTGGTTCCAGTCAGAGCGGGAATCCCACCAGATCTCGTTCGCGCCCTGGGAGTTGCCGTAGCCGCGGGTCAGACGGGGCAGGTAGTTGCCCAGATCCCCTTCGGCCTTGGTCCACAGACCTTCCAGACGGAATCCGTACTGGGCGTAGTTCCAGGAGGCGGTCAGGGCTTGTTGCCAGGCCAGGCCGTCGTAATCGCTGTTGTCGGTATCGGAGCCGTAGAACTGGTAGCTGGTGTTCAGGCCACCCAGTACGTCAAACTTGTGGGCCAGCTTGAAGTGGTAGCTGTCCATGTAGCCTTCGGATTGACCGAAACCACCGGTGACGGCGGTGCCGTTCTCGAAGGTGTAGCGAGCGGCCAGACCGTGGATGTAGTCGATCTTGTTCGCGTCGGTGAAGGGATCGTTGGCGTAGGGGCTGCTCTTGGAGAAGCCGGCGGTGTTCTTGAACCAGGGCGCCTTGTACTCGTCGGCGATGGCATAGGTCAGGTAGAGACCACCGAAGTTACCTTCGATCTGGCCACCACGGTAGGTACCGGGTTGATAGGACCAGTTGACACCGAGGATGCCTGGAACATACAGCTGGGTGAAACCACCCTTGGCGGTGACGGCACCATCGAAGAATTTCAGTTTCAGGGCGGCGGTGGAGAGGCTGAAGCCATTCTCGGGGACACCGTCACCACCTGAACCCCATTTGTCACCCCAGAAGGAGAATTCGTTCTCTTCGTTGACGCCGTTGCTCTCGTCGACGGCCAGGTCATAGGCACCGAAACCACCTACGTCGATACCGACCACATCCCAGGCATAACCTGAGTTGAAGTTGAGGGCGGCTTGGGTGGTGGTATGGCTCAGGTTGGAGTGGTATTTGCCATCTTGACCGGGACCGGCTTGTTTGCGGTCACGCTCACGCTGGAAGTAGAACAGGCCACCGGTGAGCTTGGCTTCATCGGCGAACGCCTCGTAGGACTTGCCATATTCCGGGCTCATCATGTCCTGAGCGGCCAATGCCATTCCCGGGGCGACCAGTGCCGCAACCACGGCAGCACTCAACGCGGCGCGCTTGAAGATCACTTTTTCCATTTTGTATTGCTCCTGATTTTATGGACTTAGCTTTTTTGTCCGGCAGTCAGGCGTGGGCCCGCCGCTCGGTATTGGCATTGCAATCAAAACCCCGTAGGGCAAAAAGAAATTCTTGTCTGTGTCGTACCCTAGTTCCCGAATGCCTTGGCGCATCGGTCTGGGGCCATCTGTATCTTTACAGTCTTTGTTTTTTATGTACCGACCCTTGGCGATCGGACACCTCCAAGAGTACGTTCGCGGTGCGAAATATCAACCGGAAGTTCCCTTGAAGTTTCAAAAATATGACCGAGTGCAAATAATCATGGTTTTTGGTGTGGGCACTCCCAGCCCGCTTATGTCGGCGATGAGAGCGTTTTCAGTCGGGAATATCCGTTATCCTGAGCGGATCCGGGGGAGGAGACAGAACTTTCTTTGTTAACCAGCTGGCAACAGATAATTTTGTGTCACAAAAAAAGATATTCTCCCTCGCGGGGTGTGACGCATGGCACCCGTGGTATCAGCGTGGGGCCGCAGTGATATCTCGGCTCACTCAGAGGGCAGGTGGGCAGTGAAAGAGGGCATGACCCCCGATGAGGACTAGGTCGTATCGAGGGCCTGGCTCTGGCCCTGAAGGCGGACGAGTGGCTACATCCACCGAACCCTCAGGCCTGCCCCAGGATGCGGGGGATCTGGCGGGCCTGATGGTGGATGTGCTCGGACACCTGCACCGAGAGCTGGCTGCCCTGGCGGGCATGCTGGCTGATGCGACCGATGAGGGCGGCGAAGCTGGCCAGCCTGTGCTCCTGGCTCCTGGCGTTGTCGGCCCCCTGCAAGGCGATGACGGCTGTGCTGCGCGCCATCTCCCGCACCGTCTGGGTGGTCTGGCGTAGTTGCTCGGCCTGCTGTCGCTGCCCGGCGGCTTCTGCGGTGATGCGGGTCATGACTGTGGCGAGCTGATCCCCTGCCTGGGTCAGGCTCGTCAGGATCTCGGTGATCTGGCCGAGGGAGCGCTGGGTGTCGGCGGAGAGGTGGCGCACCTCGTCGGCGACCACCGCAAAGCCGCGGCCCTGCTCGCCGGCCCGTGCCGCCTCGATGGCGGCATTCAAGGCCAGCAGATTGGTCTGCTGTGAGATATGGCCGATGACGTCGACGATGGCGGTGACGTCCTCCACCGAGCGTTTGAGCTGCGTCAGGGCACCGCTGCTCTCGTCGATGGCGAGGCCGGTCTGGGTGGTGGCGGCCAGCATGCCCCCCACCAGTTGCTCGCTCTGGCTCATGGAGTGCTCGTTGTGCTGGGCATGCTGCGCAATCTCGGCGGCGACCTGGTGCACCTCGCTGGCGAGCTGGTTCAACTCCGTCATCATGGTGCCGCTTTCGTCCACCACCTGCTCTGTGGTGCGGGTGCTGTGATGGATCTCCTGCACCTGATCCACCATCTCCTGCAGGCTCAGGGAGACGGAGGATAGTTGCCCTTCCTTCTGTTGCTGATCCTGTTGCAGACGCAGGATAAGGCGGTTGTAGCTCGCGACTATGTCGGCCAGCTCGTTGCGATCGCCCCCCTCCGGCAACACCTGCGCCTCACCGGTGGCATCGAGTTGCAGAAAGGCACTGCGCAGTCGCAGCAGCGGCCTCACCAGCCAGCGGCGCTGCACCAGGGCAAACAGCAGGGCCACCACCACCAGGCAGAGGGCGAGGGCGCCGAGGATGGCGGCGAGATCCTTGCTCACCCCCTGACGTTCGGCGGCGAGCCGTTCAGCGAGTCTGTCGCTGGCCTGCAGCAACAGGCTGATGTCCTGCTGCACCATCTGGCGCGCCCCTTGCTGTTGTTGCAATGCCTTGCGGCTGTTTTCCAGCTCCTGCGGGTAGCGCTTGAGCAGGGAGTTCAGCTCGGCTCTGGGCTGATCGCCGAGCTCCTTGCGTTCCGGCTCTCCCAGGGTAAACCCATCGGCGGGAGCCTCCTCGAACAGATTCAGGCTCGGCAGGGCCGCCAGCATGTCCACCTGTTTTTGCAAGGAACTCAGCTCGAATTGCAATCCCTCCAGCAGCTTGGGGCTGGCCTGCTCCATGTAGTTCTGACGCAGGTGGCCGAGACCGGGCAGGGTCGCCAGTATGTCGGCGGCCCCCTGCCGATACCGATCGGCACTGGCGGGATCGCTTCCCGTGGCGCCCAGCTGGCCGTAACGCAGCAGGGCCTTGGCGTGGGCGGTCAGCTCGTTCTCGGCGTTTTGCAGCAACAGCTGGCTGTTGCCGGAGAGCTTGCCCGCCGCCAGATAGTCACCGTCTATACGGGGGCCCATCTGCTCGAGCAGGGTGTGCAGCGGTGCATTGAGCTCGGGATCCTGCTGCGCAAGCTGGCCAAGCACCTGCTTGCGCCTCGGTCAGGCGCAGGGGATCGCCGCTACTCAGGTAGTCGCGCAGCGCTCCCTGCAGCGGGCCGTTCAGTCTTTGCTGCAGTCGCTCGTGCTGGCGCTGGGCCTGTTCGGTCTCATTGAGCTGCTGCCAGCCATGGAACAGGGCCGCGGCCTGTGTGCCGGCGACCAGCAGCAAGATCAGGGAGGAGAGGGAGGCATAATGGGCAATTTTCACGTCAACATCCTGCTTGAACCACGCAATGGCCTGGAGCTTAAGCAGGAGTGATGGCGTTTTTATGACAAGGGCTTTACAACCCTCTGACTCTTGGGGGATTTCACCAGCAGGCCGAGCAAGGCCCCCCCCATGATGAGGCTCCCCGCCAGCAGGTGGCGGGAGGTGAGTTCTTCGCCGTTGAGCCACACCAGCAGCAGGGTGCTGAGCAGCGGCGTCAGGTAGGCCAGCGCCCCGATGCGGCGTGGATCCCCGTCCCGCAGCGCCAGATACCAGGTGACAAAGGCCGCCCCCATGGGGCCGAGGGCGAGCCCCATGATGAGCAACCAGTCCGTCTGGGGGATCTGGCCGAGGGGCAAGGGCCCTTCCAGTCCCCAGGCGAGCAGCAGGGCCAGCAGGCCGGCGGGCAGGCAGGCGGCGGCCGTCACCACGGCGGGGGCGGGAGGCAGACGGCGGGAGAGCACTGAGTAAGCTCCCCAGACGATGGCGGCGCCGAGGGCCAGCAGGTAGCCGGTGAGATGGGCCTGCTGCAGCTTCAGCTCGCCGTCCACCATCACCAGCACTGAGCCGGCGAGGCCGAGCGCTCCCGCCAGCAGGTGCTGGGGCCGCAGGGGATGGCCCGGCAGCAGCAATGGGGTGAACAATATGATGCACAGGGGCCAGAGGTAGTTGATGAGGTTCGCCTCCAGCACGGGGGCATGGCGAAAGCTCATGAACAGCAAGGTGTGGTAGAGCAGCAGGGCCGTGATGGTCACCAGCCAGGTGACGGGACGGGCCCGCCACTGACGCCAGAACGGCAGGGCACCGGCGCCGCAGAAGAATAATACCAGTCCCACCAGTACCAGAGGCGAGACGCTGGTGATGCGGGAGGTGAGGGCGGCGAGCGAGGCCCACAGCAAGATGGTGAGCAGGGCCAGACCGGTGGACTTGTCCCACCAGGAAACAGCAGACATCCAACACTCCTTGGCAGATGCATGAAAAAGAGGGCCAGTCTAGCAGACTGGCCCTCGGGCGGAAGTGGCTACCGACGACCTGTCGCCATTGTTTCCGATTCGAAGGGGCGATCTGCGACTCAGCGAGCTGTTTCGTCCGCCAGCTTGGACGAGTTCTGGATCACCTCGCCCGCCTTCTCCACATCCCGACCCATGCCGTGGATGGTGTTGCAACCCAGCAGCCAGAGGCAGGCGCACAGCACCAGCAGGTTTCGACACTTGTTCATACATCCTCCTTGTGGCGTCTTGGCCATCATCACATCCGGATCAGGGGGTGAGCCTCAGCAGGCGCCCCTTGCCCGAGTCGGTCAGCAGGTAGAGGGCGCCGTCAGGCCCCTCCTTGACGGTGCGGATCCGCTCCCCCAGGTCGGTGAGCAGCCGCTCCTGTGACACTATCTTGTCCCCCTCGAGTTTGAGGCGCATCAGGGCCTGACCGCGCAGGGCGCCGACGAAGAGATCCCCCTGCCACTCCTTGAACAGCTCTCCCTGATAAAACGTCATGCCGGAGGGGGCGATGGAGGGCACCCAGATCCAGAGCGGCACCGTCATGCCGGGGGCACTCTGGCCTATGCCTATCTTGCCGCCCCCATACTCCTCGCCGAAGGTGACCTTGGGCCAGCCGTAGTTGTGACCTGGCTGGATGAGGTTGACCTCGTCACCCCCCTGGGGGCCGTGTTCGTGGGTCCAGAACTGCTGGCTGCCCAGGCGCAGGGCGGCTCCCTGCATGTTGCGATGGCCCAGACTCCAGATCTCGGGCAGGGCGCCGGCCGTCTTGACGAAGGGATTGTCGCCCGGCACCCGGCCATCCCTATGGAGGCGCACCGTCTTGCCGAGGTGATTGTCGAGGGTCTGGGCCCTATCCCGCTCGGTGTAGCGATCCCCCAGGGTGATGAAGAGGTAGTCATCCATCAGCACCAGGCGAGAGCCGAAGTGGGCGCCGCCACCGACCTTGGGCTGCTGGCGAAACAGCAGTTGCCAGTCTGTCAGCGCATCTTTTTGCAACCGGGCGCGGGCCACGGCGGTGCCGGCGCCATCGTCACCGGGTTCGCTGTAGCTGAGATAGAGCCAGCCATCTCCATCCAGGGCGAGATCCAGCAAGCCGCCCTGGCCCTGATTGGCGATGGGTGGCAGGCCGGAAACCGGATGACGCTCTCCCTTTGCATCGATGCGCAGCAATCGGCCGGGCCGCTCGCTCACCAGATAGCCCCCATCCGGCAGGAAGGCCAGCCCCCAGGGATGGGCGAGATCGGCCGCGACCGGGGTCAGGATCAGTGCCCGGACCTGAGTGGTCAGACAGATCAGCAGCAGAGCAAACAGTGGAACGAGTCGTGGAAACAAGGGGATACCTCCTCTCAAGAATCGATCCTGGTGTGGTCAAACCCATACTGGCTGAAGTGTAGAGGGAAACGGGATGGGCTCTTAAACGACGAGCCCCCGCACGAGCAGGGGCTTGGGATAGCTGGCCTAGAACAGCTCGGGCACAAAGCGGAACGGGTGGTCGGTGGGCTTGATCTTGCCAATCTTGCGCTTGGGCAACTTGACGTGCTCCACCGGCAGCTCCTCGTAGGGGATGTGGGCCAGCAGGTGGGAGATGATGTTGAGCCGCACCTTCTTCTTGTCCTCCGAGTGGGCCACGAACCAGGGCGCCCAGGTGGTATCGGTGGCGGCGAACATGGCATCCCTGGCCTGGGTGTATTCATCCCAGCGATCGAAGGATTTGATGTCCATGGGCGACAGCTTCCAGATCTTGCGACCGTCGTCGATCCTGTCCCGCAGGCGGCGCTCCTGCTCCTCTGGCGTCACTTCCAGCCAGTATTTCAGCAAGATGATGCCCGCATCGACCATGGACCACTCCATCTGGGGCGTGCTGGCCAGAAACTTGTCGCTCGCCTCCGGGGTGCAAAAGCCCATGATCCGCTCCACCCCGGCCCGGTTGTACCAGCTGCGGTCGAAGATGACGATCTCGCCGGCGGCGGGCAGCAGGGGCACATAGCGCTGCATGTAGAGCTGGCTCTTCTCCCGCTCGGTGGGGGCGGGCAGGGCCATGACCCGAAACACCCGGGGGCTGACCCGCTCCGTGATGGCCTTGATGACGCCTCCTTTGCCGGCGCCGTCACGCCCCTCGAACACGATGCAGACCTTGAGTCCCTTGTGCACCACCCACTGCTGCAACTTCACCAGCTCCACGTGCAAGCGGCGCAGCTCCTTCTCGTACTCCTTGGTGCCGAGGGGCTTGATCTCTGGCGTCTGCGCCGCCTGTTCTGACTTGGCTTTCTGCTTGTTACCCATGATGTTCTTCCCTGGTGCTGGAGTGGTTGAGCGCCGCCGTCCGTGGGCGGTACCGAATGCAAGCAACTGAGGGGGAGTGTAACCCATTGATGGCAGGGTGACAGCGGGCAGGCTCGGCGGTGGGATTTGGATCCATAAAAGACCCAAGCTACGACGGTATCCGTGGCGACCCGACTCTGGGAGCGTTTGGACTCAGCTCTCTTTTCTACCCAATCCACTCTCCTTGATGGATGACTTGTACGAGAGGCTCTCTCGATATATTTGAACCGCAGCAATAACAGCCTCTTTAGAGACTCTTATTCAGGGAGATAAACCGAATTAATTTAAATAACGGGTTTTGTAATAAATGGAACAAACATTCCGGGAACGGACGGCTCAATATGAGTCTCAGTGTTCGACCCACAGGAAAGAGAGCAGATGCATTGTCAATATGTGAACCTTCTCCCCCTGGTATGAATTACCTTTGTTCAGTCCCGATTCAATTAAGAATAGGTTCAGCTTTAACGGTTTTCTAATTCAGTGCCGATTCAGTTTAAATGGCTGCGATATTAAATTTAATATCAGCTTGAGTCCGCCTTAATAAATCAGGGATGGAATTGTGTGAACCCGACAGCAAAAAACAATCCGGCTTATGTAATCCTATACCTCCCTTGATATAGTTCGCTCCACTCAAGAGGGGTTCCCTTTTACAGCTTGATGTCCGAATTGAATGCCACTGGGTTAACGCCATCTTCTATCGGCACGCTTGTGTCGGGATGACCGCCGTTGGCGAGTAATCAACTGCCCAGCAGCTGTGTGGCTGTAGCGCTCACGCGTTCCGCTGCCTGCGGGTTGGAGAGGCAGCATTGCCAACCTGGTACAGGTTCGCCATATGGATATTGCTGCTCCTTGCGTGAGCCAATAGCGCCGCTATTAATACATAGCCATAGGACTGTTTTGATTCCACGCTGGTTAAAAAGGAAATGAATACGCCGATTTAAATATGGTTAAGTCAGTCTGATGTTCGAGGTTTTATAATGCGGACTTATAACAATAGCTAGCTGCTTGTTGCGACACGCCCGTGGGCGTATTTATAACTACTCGGCATGCTTGATACAGCTTGCATCCATGTTTACGCGCCGAGTGTTACGGCGCTGAAAATAAATATCTCTCTCGCAATACAAGATTGCTTATTAGCACGCGGATATGTCTGGCTTGGCAGAATAACCCTCTGGCCAAGCATCTACCTCGGTGACGTTTGGATATCGCCACGCTCATTTTTTTATTTTCCCCGGCACAAAGAAGTGCCGGGTTTAACCGGTCATGGAATCGACTCATTGAGGCACTGATTGCCTTCGGTGTTTCCCAATCAATCGATGTTATAAGGAAGACATAATGAAAACCAAGTGGCTCCCAATTGCAGTGGCCGTCGTGTCGGCACTCTCTGCCCAGGCCGCCGTCTCTGCCGAAGCAGCCGGTTTTGACTACTACGGTTATTTCCGCTCCGGTGTGGGGACTGGCGATGATGGCTCCATGAAAGATGCCGTCGGCGGCAGCTTCCAGAAGAACAAACTGGGCCGTCTGGGTAACGAATTCGACACCTATGCGGAAGTCGGGTTTGGCAAGGAGCTCAAAAGCGACGATTCCAAGTCGGTTTATATCCAGACCATGTTCAACATGTACGACGGGGATACCAACAGCAACATGGGAGACTCCAACTTCGGTTGGGAAAACCTGAACATGCAGCTGCGCAACTTCATGGGGATGGGGGAGACCTCCTGGGTCGGTATTCGCCAGTACAAGAAAGACTTCGTCATCGACTCAAATGATTTCTTCTACTGGAACCAGACCAACGTCGGTGGCGGTATCGAAGACATGCAGCTGGGTCAGGGCAAGCTCTCCGTGGCGGCGCTGCACCGTGACATTGCGGACACCTACAACAACAGCGTGGGTGAACCGATTGAAGACATGATCGATTCCAACCAGCTGGACTTGCTCTACACCAATCTGCCCCTGTGGGACGGCGCGACCCTGGCCATGGGTTACAAGTTCCTGAAAGCCGATGCGACCGCCGAGCAAATCGACGCGGATCAGGGCAATCATGAGTATGCCGATGGTCATGCTGTGATGCTGGAGCTGAACCAGTCCCTGCTGGGGACGGGTTGGAACAAGACCACCCTCCAGTACTATGCCGATGGCTCAGCCCTGCAGGGCGTCCTGTTCGGGGCGGCTGACACCCTGAACGGTACCGTCGAGAGCGGTAACGGCTTCGCCATCCGCAACTACGGCAGCATACCGCTGGGGGCTGACTGGGATCTGAGCCATGCCATCAACTACGCAGAGGCGAACGACATCAAGCAGTGGGATGGGGTCGAGGGGGATGTCACCGCATTCGCCATGAACGCCAAGGTGACCTACCACTGGAGCGATATCACCCGCACCTATGTGGAGGCAGGTTACTTCGATGACGAGAAGACAGAAAACGGTGACCAAGGTTCCCGCAGCGGCTCCAAGTACACGCTCGCCCAGGCCTTCTCCCTCGGCCGTGGTGAGCCTGAGCTGCGGGTCTTCGCCAGCTACCTCGACAGCGACAACAGCGATTGGGATGGCTCCCACTCCTTTGACAACGGCACCGCCGATGACACCTGGACCGTCGGCCTGCAAGCCAACGTCTGGTGGTAAGGGCATCGCCAGGATCAATAGCTGACATCAGTGCTCTAGCCAGAACAGAGCACTGAAAATGGCAGGAAAACCGGAATAAAAAAGAAGGGGTTGGCATCTGATGATGCCAACCCCTTGTCTTGTATGGTGTTCCCGACTGGAGTCGAACCAGTGGCCTGTCCCTTAGGAGGGGACCGCTCTATCCAACTGAGCTACGGGAACCTGATGGCGGGCATTATACAAGAAGCGGCCGCCTTTTAAACCCTTGATTCCTATTCCAATACGGCCAGATCGCCGACCTGGACGTTAAATGGCGAATATTTGTTCTGACTGCTGATGACGGCGCCATCCTCGAACACCTGCACCACCTCGAACAGGCCATCGGCCGGGTTGCGCATGACCCGGGACTTGCCGTAAGGATCGACGAAGTCGGCGCTGTGCTGGACCCGGAACTGATCCCCGAGCTTGACCCCGTTGCGCCGTCCCAGATTGATGTGGGGGCCGCGCTCGTGCTGGCCGACGATGCGGGCGGTGACCGGGGCGCAGTTCAGCTCGGCGATGATGTCTTGCGCCGCCTCCTGCAATTGGTAGTTCACCTCCTGGCCGTAACTCGATTGCCAGAACTGGCCGCTGTTGCTACCCACCTGCTCCCGCTTGGAGAAGGTCCAGTTGGCGCGTCCCTGATACTCCTTGCGACCGAGCAGACTGCCGTTGATGCCGTCGAACAGGTAGAGCTGCATGCGAAAGTTGCGGATGGGATCCTGATACCAGCTGGTCAACTGGTTGCCCTGGGGCTCGAGGGAGAGATCGTCGATGCTGCCGAGCACCAGATACTGGCTGTCGGTGCGCAGGCTCAGGGCCTTGATCTCCTCGAGGGCGCTGCTGTCCCCCTGTTGCAGATGGAGCGGGTCGATGCGCAGGTTCTCGTCCAGCCACTGGCGGGCAAGTACCCCTTGCGGCGCCTTGGCCAGGGTCTCGAACAGGTGGCGGGAGAGATCTGCCGGCATGTCGTCGAGGGCGCCGGTACTCGCCTGATCCGGATAGCGCATCCGCAAGCGGACCAGCGTCAAATCCTTGGCGTAGTGCTGGGTCTGGCAGATCTGGCGCTCCGCCTGGATGTCGGCCTGCACCGTGATGTACATGCGGCCGTTACGCACCTCTTCCCGCTTGAGCCGATACTGACGGATATCGCCACCGGAGCGGATCTGGATCTGCTCCGAGCGCAGGCTGCCATTTTCCAGGCGCTGGATGCTGGAGACGGCCGCGCCACTCGCCATCAGGGCCTGGCGCAGGGCATCCCGGGTTGCCTGCTCGCGGGCATAGACCTCGTCGCCACCCAGGATGGCGGCGCTGCCCTGAGCCTCGATGATCTCGGCCCGGGCCGACAGACTGATCAGCAGCAGGGTTAACGGCAGCACAACTTTCATAGCAAATACCTTGAATAAGCGGAGCTCATCGAGCCAGTGCCGAGCGGCGGCAAGGGGCGATGGCAGTCCTGAACAGGGGTTGGTTTGTACCCATGGTGAAAATAAAAGCAAGATCCATGCCTCATTCCCAGTGCAGCCCCCGTCTGGCCCGGGATCCGTGCAGGGGATCCGGGATCCTGAGGGGCTTATCACGAGATCCAGGGTGATTCACGGCTCAAGTGTTGGCCGCCGCGACCGATAACAGAGTCAGGTGTAGATACAGGAAAGGTATCCATGAACAGATTTATCACGGCGTTGGCTATCACGCTGGCGCTGACCGGCTGCGGCAGTGCCGACCCCATCAACCGGGATCAGGGAGATCCCAGGCAAGCGGCCAAGGGCATGGAGCTCAACTGGTTGGTGGCGCGCATGACCGATCAGCTGATGGAGCGCAAGTCCCTCACCACCCTGAGCGAGCCCATCGCGGTGGCCTCCTTCGTCGATCTCGATACCCTCAAAGACACCAACTGGATGGGCCTGCAGATCGAGGAGAGCTTCATCTACGAGCTGAACCGGCGCGGGGAAGTGGTGGTGGACTTCAAGACCACGGGCAGCATTCAGGTGACCCCCAGTGGCGACTTCGTGATGAGCCGCAACTACCGGGATCTCTCCGCCCGCCTGCCTATTTCGCGCATCCTGACCGGCACCTTCAGCCGCAACTCGCAAGGGATCCTGGTCAACGCCCGCATCATAGATTTGCGAACCAAGATGGTGGAGACCACGGCCCAGAGCCTGATCCCGCAACAATACCTGTCCGGTGCCAGCAACGCGTTTGGCCGGGCATCCGTCAACCGGGGTTACCTGATGCGGGGCGGCCAGAGCGCGTCCGGACATCTGGTCAACCTGACCCCCTGACAAGGAGTAATAGATGAAAATCCTACTGGGTTGCCTGATGGCAATGCTATTGACTGCCTGTAGCGGCAATCGGGTCGTGAACTACGACACTGCGCAGAAGCCGGACGATTTTCCTGTGCTCAAAGCGGTCGGCTATGCGGTGATCGACATCCAGCCCGGGCCCTCCCAGTCGGAGAAGATGCTGCAAGCGATCCGGGCCTCCAAGATGGATGCGTACCGGGAGCTGGCGGAGCAGCTCAACGGCCAGCAGGTGAGCGGTCGCAGCAGCTACAAGGACCTGACCCAGACCGCCAACACATTGGATGTCTCGGTGGCCGGCATGGTGCGCGGCGCCCGTGTGGTGGCGACTTATCCCCGTGGCAACACCTATGCCACCGAGATGGAGCTCGATACTCGCTCCCTCTACAACCTCAACCAGCTGATGGCGGGCCAGTTCTAGGGGCTGTCGGCACAAGTGTGAACAAGGCGAGCCAGGGGCTCGCCTTTTTGTTGTCCGGGATCCGGGCCTGCCGGGCGCAGCACGGATATTGTCGTCCCATAAGTCTGGAAAAAGGGCCCGGCTGGCGGCCAAGAGCGTATCAATAGGGTGAATGCTGGTGGCTTGTTGTTCAATTTGGCTAAACGCCAACTCGAGGGGACTGCTGTGGGGGAGGGGGGTGGGGGGGGGAGAGAGCAAAAAAAGAGGCGAGCAGCTTGCTCGCCTCTGTCTCTTATACACATCT
>NZ_PGCP01000046.1 GCF_002812985.1 Aeromonas lusitana | reverse complement strand
CCGTACAGTGGACCTACTTCGCCTACCTGGCGGCAGTCAAGTCCCAGAACGGTGCCGCCATGTCCTTCGGTCGTACCTCCAGCTTCCTGGACGTGTACATCGAACGTGACCTGAAAAAAGGCCTGCTGACCGAGCAAGAAGCCCAGGAGCTGATGGACCACATGGTCATGAAGCTGCGTATGGTTCGCTTCCTGCGTACCCCGGAATACGATTCACTGTTCTCCGGCGACCCGATGTGGGCCACCGAGACCCTGGCCGGTATGGGCGTTGATGGCCGTACCCTGGTCACCAAGAACAGCTTCCGTATGCTGAACACCCTGTACACCATGGGCCCGTCCCCTGAGCCGAACCTGACCATCCTGTGGTCCGAGAAGCTGCCGGTCGGTTTCAAGAAGTACTGCGCCAAGGTATCCATCGAGACCTCTTCCGTTCAGTACGAGAACGATGACCTGATGCGTCCGGACTTCAACAACGATGACTATGCCATCGCTTGCTGCGTGTCCCCGATGATCATCGGCAAACAGATGCAGTTCTTCGGTGCCCGTGCCAACCTGGCCAAGACCATGCTGTATGCAATCAACGGCGGTATGGACGAGAAGCTCAAGATCCAGGTCGGTCCGAAAACCGAAATGGTCAAGGGTGAGTACCTCGAGTACAACGACGTGATGGATCGTCTGGATCACTTCATGGACTGGCTGGCCAAGCAATACGTCGCCGCCCTGAACATCATCCACTACATGCACGACAAGTACAGCTACGAAGCCTCCCTGATGGCGCTGCACGACCGTGACGTCTATCGCACCATGGCTTGCGGCATCGCCGGTCTGTCTGTTGCGGCTGACTCCCTGTCTGCCATCAAGTACGCCAAGGTCAAGCCGGTTCGTGACGAAGATGGCGTAGCCATCGACTTCGAAATCGACGGCGAGTACCCGCAGTTCGGTAACAACGACGCTCGCGTCGATGACATCGCCTGTGACCTGGTCGAGCGCTTCATGAAGAAAATTCAGAAGCTCAACACCTACCGTGGCGCCGTGGCCACCCAGTCCGTGCTGACCATCACCTCCAACGTGGTGTACGGCAAGAAGACTGGTAACACCCCGGATGGCCGTCGTGCCGGTGCACCGTTCGGCCCGGGTGCCAACCCGATGCACGGTCGTGACCAGAAGGGTGCCGTTGCTTCCCTGACTTCCGTCGCCAAGCTGCCGTTCGCCTACGCCAAAGATGGTATCTCCTATACCTTCTCCATCGTACCGAACGCCCTGGGTAAAGACATGGAAGCCCAGAAATCCAACCTGGCTGGCCTGATGGATGGTTACTTCCACCACGAAGCCAACCTGGAAGGTGGTCAGCACCTGAACGTCAACGTGATGAACCGTGAAATGCTGCTGGACGCCATGGAAAACCCGGAAAAATATCCGCAGTTGACCATCCGCGTATCCGGTTATGCCGTTCGCTTCAACTCTTTGACCAAAGAGCAACAGCAAGACGTCATCACCCGTACCTTCACCGCCTCTCTGTAATAGAGTCTCGGTGAACAAAAACCGGCGCCCAGGCGCCGGTTTTTTTATGGCTGTTGGCCGGTGTGCAACCGGTTCCCACCTCACAGTTTCACTGGCTTTGACCCGCTGATTCACTGGCTCTGACCCGTAGGCTCTAGCCAGGAGTGAGCTCCCATAACGCCCCTCTCTACTCCCCCTCCTCCGCTTTATGCACCGATGCGCTCACAGACACTCAGGCACTCAGGTACTCAGGTACTCAGGTACTCAGGAAAGCAGAACAGAACCATGCTCGACCACCAAGGGCTTTGCATAGCAACCTCGAACCATTCCCTCTCCCCTCGGGAGAGGGCCAGGGTGAGGGGAAACCGCTATCCATCGCGAGAAGGCACTAGAAAGCAACAAGGGCAGCAGAGTGTGAACTCTGCTGCCCTTGTGTCATGGATGCGATTGAACGGGTACTGGCGGCGTTAGAGGCGACCTCTCACGATTTCACGATGCCTTCATCTCACCGCGAAGCTTTAAACTGCCTTTATCGCAAAAAACTGATCACTTATATGCCAAAAACAACAGGGGCATCGGAGTCTAACTCCCCTGCCCCTGTATTCTGCGATAAACGGCGATTTAAGGCTTAGCTCGCCCAGGTAATGATATGGTCGGCCCAATCGCCAGCCTGCGCCTCGTGCACCACCTTGCCGCGCACCGACTGGCCAGCCTGGTGCATGGCGCTGCGGCTGCCGGTGATCAGCGGATGCCAGGTTGGCAGGGTATTCCCCTCGGCCAGCAAGCGATAGGCGCAGCTCGACGGCAACCAGTCATACTCGGCAATCTTGTCGACGGTGATTTGCAAACAGTCCGGCTCTTTTTTAAAGCGGTTGCCGTAGTCGGAGCACTGACAGGTCTTGGTATTGAGCAGGTTGCAGGCGACGTTGGTGAACACCAGCTCCTCGGTGTCCTCGTCAATGAGCTTGTTCAGGCAGCACTTGCCGCAGCCATCGCACAGGGACTCCCACTCGGCCATGGTCATCTGCTGCAGGCTTTTTACCTGCCAAAAAGGGGCGGTCTGCACGGGTTCACTCTGCTGCATAAAAGTTGGCTCACTCAATACACTGACAAGCGCGTGGTTATACGCTTTTTGGCCCGATTTTTCAAGGTTGGCGGCAAGACCTAAACCAATACAGCAGATCCTGACACACCAAAAATTGCACATTTTCGGAACGACAGCACCTGTACGCAGCGAAATTGCAGTAAACTCTGAGGTTCACAAGGCGCCGTAACCTACTGGGGACAATTCAAATGATGGAGTAATAATAATTCAGCCAGGAGGTATCTCTGGCTCATACTGTTGATGCATTAAGATGAATTCGCGCCATTCAGGATCAAGATCCAAAGCTGATTGCCTCTCTAGGCTTAATGCCTGCCAGAACGGGAACCACAAATTCACCCACCAGTATTCCATATCTCCCTGTAGCGACCCCAAGCCTCCTGGATCAATCGATGGAAATGACTCAGAGGGAAGCGGCGGCTCAAACTTTTTCTGCTGAAGAGTTGCAATGACATCAAAATCATCACTGGCAAGCGAGATTAACATTCCAGCAAAAGAAGGGTGCAAGAAAAGCATAACTTTCTTGCTCCCTCGCTCTCCAGAACGAGTTAGTATCTGTGTATTCAGATCCAGTTCCATCTTATAGCCGAGTTTAACAAGAACGTGAAAAAACATATCCAGACCATTCTCTGACACAAGAAAACGAATGAAATAAGCTGCGAGTGGAGGTACTGATGGCAATGGTGCTGGGTACCCGTTGTACACACTTTCTGGCACCTTGAAACATCCAGCCCCCCTGAAAACATCTTTCATATCAGGAGGTGACGTTTCCTTTTTTCTTCCAAAAAAGCGATTCAACATGTACATGATTTTCATAAACGTTATCTACTATCTATTCGGTGCCATATTATCTGGCAACATCGGTAAAATATCACCAATCAATCCTGTGACAATTCCTGCTGGGCCAGCATCTCTCTCTAGAGCTTTTTATAATCTGTTACTTTACATAATTCATAACAAGATCGTGTGTCAGTATTTCTCTCATGAGAGGTTTATCAAACTAGGTACAGGGTAAGATCGCAGTCAAAAGCTACGCACTTCTGATTGCATGCCCCCTACTCCTCCAAGACCCCCTTCTGCTAGGTTTCGCCCGGTAATATTGACAGGTGACGGGCCTCGAATGAGTTGATACCCTATGTTTTTTGCTCTTTGTCATGGATATTTAGCCTCCTGTAGGCCGTTGCATGGCATCATTGACTTGGTAAAAGATATGAATTTTAAAGTATTGGTCGTAATAATCGGAGTCAATGCATCAAGCTCCGCTTTTGCTGGGTTTTTCGATGCAAAAGAAGAAGCTGCACCATTTAAATGTGGAAGAGAGGATGCAGTATCTGCTCTGGTGAAAACAATTCGCGATGATGCATCTCCGATGCTGAAGTCTAGGTATGCAAAAACCGCCAGTACCGAGCAGCTCGGCCAATTTCAGGCAAGCCTCGATGCTATTAATGTTCAAGCATCAGAAGTCACAACGGTTCACAAGACAGATTCCTCTCTGAACTGTATCGCGACTATCACAATGGCAATACCGCCGGAGCTTAAAGACATTGCGGATAAGGTTCCAGCTGATTACGACGAATTCCTGAACCATAGTGATGCGACAAGCAGAAATGGCTCTCTAATATGGAAAGACAGAACTTACAGTATACGTCTGGCAGATAATGGCACTGACATCTCCATCAGAGGGACGAACTTCTATCCTCCAATGTTGACTCTGGTAAATGCGGCGTCTATCGCAACCAGAAAAGATGAGATTCTCAAGGAAAACGACCCTTCAATGGTACCGGCGGCCAAGGAACTCTATATGGTCGAGGATAAAGAACTGAATCGTATCTGGGGAACAATACCTAAGTCATTCCGTTCATCTATGATGGAGTCACAAAGGCAGTGGGTAATCGCCAAAGCCAATACTTGCGGTTCTCTGAGCAGAGCTAACTCCCCAGATGAAGCAGTAAAAAACCGGGTTGACATCTTCAAGTGCCAAGCAGACTTTACCAAAGAGCGAATCCAATTCTTGACTGCTGGCCAGAAATAACAGGCTGACATATAACCGTCATCGAAAAATTTATATCAGAATACTTAAGATAAAAAAATGCCGCCCTAGGGCGGCATTTTCAATTAGAGATAACAGGCTAACTTACCAGCCAGTCACTTCACGCAGGGCCTTGCCGATGTCGGCCAGGGAGCGCACGGTTTTTACGCCGGCATCTTCCAGGGCGGCAAATTTCTCGGCGGCGGTGCCTTTACCACCGGCGATGATGGCGCCCGCATGACCCATGCGCTTGCCAGCCGGGGCGGTGACACCCGCGATGTAGGAGACCACCGGCTTGGTGACGTGAGCCTTGATGTAGGCCGCCGCCTCTTCCTCGGCGCTGCCGCCGATCTCGCCGATCATGACGATGGCTTCGGTCTTCGGATCTTTCTGGAACATCTCCAGGATGTCGATGAAGTTGGAGCCCGGGATGGGGTCGCCACCGATGCCGACGCAGGTGGACTGGCCGAAGCCCTCGTCCGTGGTCTGCTTGACCGCTTCGTAGGTCAGGGTGCCGGAGCGGGAGACGATGCCTACCTTGCCCGGCTTGTGGATATGGCCTGGCATGATGCCAATCTTGCACTCACCCGGGGTGATGACGCCCGGGCAGTTCGGACCAATCATGCGCACGCCGGTTTCCTGCAGCTTCACCTTGACCTGCAGCATATCCAGGGTCGGGATGCCTTCGGTGATGGTGACGATGAGCTTGATGCCGGCATCGATGGCTTCCAGGATGGCGTCCTTGCAGAACGGGGCCGGAACATAGATGACGGAGGCGGTAGCGCCGGTCACTTCGACCGCGTCACGGACGGTGTTGAACACCGGCAGGCCCAGGTGGGTGGTGCCACCCTTGCCTGGGGAGACGCCGCCGACCATCTGGGTGCCGTAGGCAATCGCCTGTTCGGAGTGGAAGGTACCCTGACCGCCGGTGAAGCCCTGGCAGATCACCTTGGTGTCTTTGTTGATCAGAACGCTCATTATTTGGCCTCCGCTGCTTTGACCACTTGCTGCGCGGCGTCGGTCAGACTCGTTGCTGCGATGATGTTGAGGCCGCTGTCGGCCAGTTTACGGGCACCCAGTTCGGCGTTGTTGCCTTCCAGGCGCACCA
The DNA here is from genome assembly GCF_002812985.1 of Aeromonas lusitana. Classification (GTDB taxonomy): domain Bacteria; phylum Pseudomonadota; class Gammaproteobacteria; order Enterobacterales; family Aeromonadaceae; genus Aeromonas; species Aeromonas lusitana. Next base: position 13,593 of record NZ_PGCP01000046.1, on the reverse strand, counting down.
CCACGGGCACTTTCACCCCGACTTCTTTCACGGCACCGATAATGCCTTCCGCGATCATGTCACAGCGCACGATACCGCCGAAGATGTTGACTAGCACGGCTTGCACCTTGCTGTCAGACAGGATGATCTTGAACGCCTCGGTCACGCGCTCCTTGGTGGCGCCGCCGCCGACGTCCAGGAAGTTGGCCGGTGAGCCGCCGTGCAGGTTGACGATGTCCATGGTCCCCATGGCCAGACCCGCGCCGTTGACCATGCAGCCGATGTTGCCATCGAGCGCCACATAGTTCAGCTCCCACTGGGCGGCGTGCGCTTCGCGGGGGTCATCCTGGGACGGATCGTGCATCTGGCGCAGCTTGGGCTGACGGTACAGGGCGTTGGCATCGATGTTGATCTTGCCGTCCAGGCAATGCAGGTTGCCCTTGTCGGTGATGACCAGGGGGTTGATTTCCAGCAATGCGAAGTCGCAATCCAGGAACATCTGGCCAAGCCCTAAGAAGATCTTGGTGAACTGCTTGATTTGATCGCCGACCAGACCCAGCTTGAAGGCCAGCTCGCGCGCCTGGTAAGCCTGCGGGCCCACCAGCGGATCGATGGCCGCCTTGTGAATGAGTTCCGGGGTCTCGTGGGCAATCTTCTCGATGTCCACGCCACCTTCGGTAGAGGCCATGAAGACCACGCGGCGGCTGCCACGATCGACCACGGCACCGAGATACAGTTCCTTGGCGATGTCGGTGCAAGATTCCACCAGGATCTTGGTGACCGGCTGACCGTTGGCGTCAGTCTGATAGGTCACCAGGTTCTTGCCGAGCCAGTTCTGGGCGAAGGCACGGATCTCGTCCTTGCTCTTGGCCAGCTTGACGCCACCCGCTTTACCGCGGCCACCGGCGTGGACCTGGCATTTGACGACCCAGGTGTTGCCGCCAATCTTGTCGGCCGCTTCGGCCGCTTCCTGCGGGGTAGCGCAGGCATAACCTTCGGAGACCGGCAGGCCATACTCGGCAAACAGCTGTTTTGCCTGATATTCATGCAGATTCATAGATGCTCTATCCGTGTTGTAGGTATTTCCGTCCGGGGCTCGTGTTTCTCAATCCCCTGTGAAAGGGGCCTCGGGGACCCCTCGTTATCTTTCTAATTTCGCTCAAACCTTCAGTCACCGCCGATTCGGATCGGCAGGGCTTCGCCCCGACGATCCTCATCTTGCGGCTTAGACGTCCAGCAACAGACGGGTCGGATCTTCCAGCAGCTCCTTGATGGAGACCAGGAAGCCCACCGACTCGCGACCGTCGATGATGCGGTGGTCATAGGAGAGGGCCAGGTACATCATCGGCAGGATCTCGACCTTGCCGTCCACCGCCATGGGTCTGTCCTGGATCTTGTGCATCCCCAGGATGGCGCTCTGCGGCGGGTTGATGATGGGGGTGGACATCAGGGAGCCGAACACGCCACCGTTGGTGATGGTGAAGTTGCCACCGGTCAGCTCTTCTACGGTCAGCTTGCCGTCACGACCCTTGCCCGCCAGATCCTTGATGGCCTTCTCGATGTCCGCCAGGCTCATGTTGTCGCAGTCACGCAGCACCGGGGTCACCAGACCACGGGGGGTGGAGACGGCGATGCTGACGTCGAAGTAGTTGTGATAGACGATGTCATCACCATCCAGCGCCGCGTTCACTTCCGGGTAGCGCTTCAGGGACTCAACAACAGCCTTCACATAGAAGGACATAAAGCCGAGCTTGATGCCGTGCTTCTTCTCGAAGATCTCGCCGTACTGCTTGCGCAGCTTCATGATGGGCGCCATGTTGATCTCGTTGAAGGTAGTCAGCATGGCGGTGGTGTTCTTGGCCTCCAGCAGACGCTCGGCGATGCGCTTGCGCAGACGGGTCATGGGCACACGCTTCTCGGTGCGACCGGCCAGGGGGGCAACGGGAGCAGCCGGTGCGGCGGCGACCGGCGCGGCCACAGGGGCCTTGCCCAGGTTCTTGATGAAGGCTTCCACGTCTTCCTTGGTGACGCGACCGCCCTTGCCGGTGCCAGTCAGCTTGGCCACGTCGATGGCGTGCTCGGCCACCAGGCGGCGCACGGACGGGCTCATGCCATCTGTGCTGTCGTCGGCCACGGATTCCACCGGCTTCTCCTTGGTCTCTTCACCGGCCACAGGGGCGGGTTTGAGCATGGCGATCAGCTGGCGAGAGAGCACGGTCGCACCTTCGAGTTGCAGGATGTCGCCCAGCACGCCGGCTTCCGGCGCGGGGACTTCCAGCACGACTTTATCGGTTTCGATGTCAACCAGTACTTCGTCACGGGCAACCAGATCACCCGGTTTCTTGTGCCAGGTGGCGATGGTGGCATCTGCCACTGATTCGGGCAGGTCCGGTACCTTGATCTCGATAGTCATGTATTCAGTTCCTTGTTTACTACTGTGCCAGCAGGCTTGTTCCAGGGTCGGAGAGGGTCGGCTCAGTGCGCCCTCCCCTTCACAACTCGTTTATTCCAGGGTCAGTGCGTCTTCCACCAGGGCTTTTTGCTGCTTGGTGTGGACGGACATGTAGCCGACGGCCGGTGAGGCCGAGGCCGGACGACCGGCATAACGCAGACGGGCCGAGGTGGGCAGCACGCCATCGTAGTGATGACGGGTGCTGTACCAGGCGCCCTGGTTCTGCGGCTCTTCCTGACACCAGACGTAGTCGGTGATGTGGGCGTAATCGGCGAGGATGGCGCGCACTTCCGCTTCCGGGAAGGGATAGAGCTGTTCGATCCGCACCAGGGCCACGTCCTGCTGCTCGGCCTTGCGACGGGCATCGAGCAGGTCGTAGTAGACCTTGCCGGAGCAGAACACCACGCGTTTGACCGCTTTCGGATCCAGCGCATCGATTTCGCCAATGGCATTCTGGAAGGTGCCTTCCGCCAGCTCGTCGAGCTTGCTCACCGCCAGCGGGTGGCGCAGCAGGGATTTGGGCGTCATCACGATGAGCGGACGGCGCATGGGGCGGACCACCTGGCGGCGCAGCATGTGGAACACCTGAGCCGGGGTGGAGGGCACCACCACCTGCATGTTGTGCTGGGCGCACATCTGCAGGTAGCGCTCGAGACGGGCGGAGGAGTGCTCCGGACCCTGTCCCTCATAACCGTGGGGCAGCAGCATGGTCAGGCCACACATCCGGCCCCACTTCTGTTCGCCGGAGGAAAGGAACTGATCGACCACCACCTGGGCACAGTTGGCGAAATCGCCGAACTGGGCTTCCCAGATGGTAAGGCCGGCCGGCTCCGCGCTGGCATAGCCGTATTCGAACGCCAGTACCGCGTTTTCGGTCAGCACTGAGTCGTAAATTTCGAACGGGCCCTGCTCGTCGTGAATGTTGCACAGCGGGGTATAGGTGCTGGCATCGTTCTGGTTGTGCAGCACGGCGTGGCGGTGGAAGAAGGTGCCACGGCCGGAGTCTTCGCCGGTGAAACGGATGCGTGACCCCTTGTCCACCAGGGTGGCGTAGGCCAGGGTCTCGGCAAAGCCCCAGTCCAGCAGCTTGTCGCCGGCGGCCATCAGGCGGCGGTCTTCGTAGATCTTCTCGACCTGACGCTGCAGCACATGGGTGGCCGGGTACTGGCTGATGCGCTCCCCTAAGGACTTCAGATGGTCCATCGGCACTGTGCTGTCGTAGCTCATGGCCCAGTCGTGACCCAAGTAAGGGGTCCAGTCCACGGAGTGCAGCTCCATGGGACGCCACTCCTTGACTACCCGCTCTCCCCTGTCCAGGGCATCGCGATAGTCGTTGACCTGGGCGGTGACCAGCTCGGGGCTGACGCAGCCTTCGGCGATCAGCTGATCGGCGTAGATCTTACGCGGCGTCGGGTGCTGTTTGATCTTCTGGTACATCAGTGGCTGGGTCGCGCTCGGCTCGTCCGCCTCGTTGTGACCGTGACGACGGTAGCAGACCAGTTCGATCACCACGTCGCGCTTGAAGGTGTTGCGATAATCCAGCGCAATCTGGGTCACCAGCACCACGGCTTCCGGATCGTCGCCGTTGACGTGCAGCACGGGGGCCTGCACTGCCTTGGCGATGTCGGTGCAATATTCGGTGGAGCGCAGGTCACGCTGATAGGAGGTGGTGAAACCGACCTGATTGTTGATGACGATGCGCACAGTGCCGCCAACGCCGTAGGCACGGGTCAGGGACATGTTGAAGGTCTCGGCGACCACACCCTGGCCGGCAATGGCCGAATCACCGTGGATGGTGATGGGCAGGACGCTGGAGCCATCCTTGTCGCCACGGCGGTCCATGCGCGCACGCACCGAGCCGATGACCACAGGGTTGACGATCTCCAGGTGAGACGGGTTGAACGCCAGCGCCAGGTGGACGTTGCCGCCCGGGGTGGCGAAGTCGGACGAGAAGCCCATGTGGTACTTCACGTCCCCTGTGCCCCAGGATTCGCCGTGCTTGCCGGCGAACTCGTCGAACAGCTCCTGCGCCCGCTTGCCGAGCACGTTGATCAGCACATTCAGGCGACCCCGGTGGGCCATGCCGATGACGGCTTCTTTGCAGCCCTGCTCACCGGCGCGACGGATCAGCTCCTTGAGCATAGGCACCATGGCATCGCCCCCTTCCAGGGAAAAACGCTTGGCCCCCGGGAACTTGGCCCCCAGGTATTTTTCCAGCCCTTCGGCGGCGGTCAGGCTCTCGAGGAAGCGGGTCTTCTCCTCGCTGCTGTAGTTGCCCGTGGCTTCGATAGATTCAAGACGGTCCTGCAGCCAGCGCTTCTCCTCGGTGGAGGTGATGTGCATGTAGTCGGCGCCGATGCTGCCGCAGTAGGTCTTCTTGAGCGAAGCGTAGAGATCGGAGAGCACCATGGTCTCGCGACCGATGGCGTAGGAGCCCACATTGAAGGTGGCCTCCATGTCGGCGCCCTGCAGGTTGTGGAACGCGGGATCCAGTTCGGCAACGGTTTCACGCGCCCAGAGGCCGAGCGGATCCAGATTGGCGTTTTGATGACCACGGAAACGGAAGGCGTTGATCAGTTGCAGTACGCGAACCTGCTTGGCATCCACCTGGGGATCGCTGACAGGGGCACTGTAACGGGAAGGGTCCTTGGCCAGGCGGCGGAAATAATCGCGAACCTGGGAATGGGGTTGTTCGACCGCATGACCATTGACCTGAGGCAGCGAGCTAAACAGGCTGCGCCACTCATCGGCTACGGATTCAGGGTTTTCCAGGAAGGATTCGTACAAATCCTCAATGTAGCTTGCATTCGCACCAGCCAGGTGAGATGACTCCAACCAGGCCTTCATCACGCCGTTATGCATGTCTATCCCTTGTACATCTTGTTCACTGCAGTGCAGCTTGTAGGGTTTACATAGCCATCCGCATCCGAGGGTGCTGGATGGCTATCCAGAGGTCGGGTCCGGCGCCAGGCGCCTCAGGCCCTGGTATTACACAGCCCGGTTCAGCAGCATCGACTTGATCTGGCCGATGGCCTTGGTCGGGTTCAAACCCTTGGGACAGACGTTCACGCAGTTCATGATGCCGTGGCAACGGAACACGCTGAACGCGTCATCCAGGTTCCCCAGTCGTTCAGCGGCGGCGGTGTCGCGGCTGTCCGCCAGCCAGCGATAGGCGGCGAGCAGACCGGCCGGGCCGATGAACTTGTCCGGGTTCCACCAGAAGGAGGGGCAAGAGGTGGAGCAGCAGGCGCACAGAATGCACTCGTACAGACCATCCAGCTTGGCGCGCTCTTCGGGGGATTGCAGGTGCTCACGCACGGGCGGCAGTTTTTCGTCGTTGATGAGGAAGGGTTTGACCTTCTCCCACTGGGTGTAGAACTGGGTCATGTCGATCACCAGATCGCGGATCACCGGCAGGCCAGGCAGGGGTCGGATGACGACCTTGTTGCCCTTCTTCAAGAGATCGGAGAGCGGAGTGATGCAGGCAAGACCGTTCTTGCCATTCATGTTGATCCCGTCTGATCCACAGACCCCTTCGCGGCAAGAGCGACGGAAGGAGAGCGTGGCATCCACCTCTTTGAGCTGGATCAGTGCGTCGAGCACCATCATGTCGGAACCTTCAGGAATATCAAGATGATAATCCTTCATGTGTGGGACGTTATCAACATCCGGGTTGTATCTGTAGACTGAGAATGTGACGTTCATTGTACTTGGCTCCGCAATCGTTAAGTCCGCACCTTGGATGAGAGAGGTGGGCGTGCTTCCCACCTCTTCACAGACCTGCGCATGTGGCGATACATGGATGATGTTGCCCGCATGGCGCCTGGCTTCATCATCAGTAGGTCCGCACCTTGGGTGGGAATGCCTCACGAGTCTTCGGAGACATGTTGACGGCGCGACGGGTCATGGATTCTGTGTCCGGATGATAGAGGCTGTGGCACAGCCAGCTCTCGTCGTCCCGCTCCGGGAAGTCGAACCGGCTGTGGGCGCCGCGACTCTCGGTACGGAAGTTCGCCGCCACTGCGGTGGCATAGGCCGTCTCCATCAGGTTATCCAGCTCCAGGCACTCGATGCGCTGGGTGTTGAACTCCTTGGAGGTGTCGTCCAGACGGGCATTCTTCAGACGCTCGCGGATGAGTTTCAGCTCGGCCAAGCCTTCTGCCATGGCATCCCCTTCCCGGAACACGGAGAAGTTGTTCTGCATGCAGGTCTGCAGATCTTTGCGGATCTGCACCGGGTCTTCCCCGTCACGGTTCCCTTCCCAGCGGTTGAAGCGCTCGAGGGCCTTGGCGATGTCCGCCTCGGAGGCCTCACGGCCATGCTCCATGTCACCCAGGGTTTCGACCAAGTGCATGCCGGCGGCGCGACCAAACACCACCAGATCCAGCAGGGAGTTGCCACCCAAGCGGTTGGCGCCGTGCACGGAGACACAGGCAATCTCCCCCACCGCGAACAGACCGACTACCGCTACGTCCTTGCCATCCTTGTCCTGGGTCAGGCACTGACCGTTCACGCTGGTCGGCACGCCGCCCATCATGTAGTGGCAGGTCGGGATGATGGGGATGGGTTCCTTGACCGGATCCACGTGGGCGAAGGTGCGAGACAGCTCGCAGATGCCCGGCAGACGGGATTCCAGTACCTCTTTACCGAGGTGATCCAGCTTGAGTTTGATGTGCGGACCCCAGGGGCCGTCACAGCCACGGCCTTCGCGGATCTCGATCATGATGGAGCGGGCCACCACGTCGCGACCGGCCAGGTCTTTCGCGTTCGGCGCATAACGCTCCATGAAGCGCTCGCCGTCTTTATTGAGCAGGTAGCCGCCTTCACCGCGGCAACCCTCGGTCACCAACACCCCTGCCCCGGCGATGCCGGTCGGGTGGAACTGCCAGAACTCCATGTCCTGCACACCGACCCCGGCGCGCAGGGCCATGCCGACGCCGTCACCGGTATTGATGTGGGCGTTGGTGGTTGACTGGTAGATGCGACCGGCGCCGCCGGTGGCCAGTACGGTGGCCTTGGCCTTGAAGTAGACGACCTCGCCGCTCTCCATATCGATGGCGGTACAGCCAACGATGTGGCCGTCCTGGTTCTTCACCAGATCCAGCGCATACCACTCGGAGAAGACGGTGGTCTTGTTCTTGACGTTTTGCTGATACAGGGTGTGCAGCAGGGCGTGACCAGTCCGGTCGGCCGCAGCCGCGGTCCGGGCCGCCTGTTCGCCACCGAAGTTCTTGGACTGACCGCCAAACGGACGCTGATAGACGGCGCCGTTGTCGAAGCGGGAGAAGGGCAAACCCATGTTCTCCAGCTCATAGACGGCTTCCGGGCCCGTCTTGCACATGTATTCAATCGCTTCCTGGTCACCTATGTAGTCGGAGCCCTTGACGGTGTCATACATGTGCCACTGCCAGTTGTCGTCGTGGGCATTGCCTAGGGCGACCGTGATCCCGCCCTGGGCGGACACTGTGTGGGAGCGGGTCGGGAATACCTTGGATAACAGGGCGCAGCTCTTGCCGGACTGGGCAATCTGCAGCGCGGCGCGCATACCGGCGCCACCGGCACCGATCACGACCGCATCGAATTCACGAGTTGGAATAGACACCTTACACCCCCCACAACACGACGAAACCCGTCATCAGATAGACAAACAGCACCACAACCAGGGCGAATTGCAGCGCACCGCGCAGTCCGACCGGTTTGATATAGTCGGTCAGCACCTGCCACAGACCGATCCAGGCGTGGATCAGGACGCACAACAGCGTCAGCAGGGTGAAGACCTTGGTGAAGGTTTTAGCGAAGAAGCCGGTCCACACCTCGTAGGTGATGTCATTGATGGCGACAAAACCAACCAGATAGAGGACGTAAGCCGTCATGATGAGGGCGGTGGCGCGGATCAGGATGTAATCATGAACACCGCTGCGCCCGAAAGTTGCAGAATTGGTTACCATACCAGTACCCCCGCCAATACCGCCAGAACCGCTGTGATCACGAAGCCCACGCGGGCACTCTGATTCGCGGAGTCCAGCTCTTCCCAATGCCCCATGTCCATGACCAAGTGACGCAGACCCCCCACTATGTGGTAAGCCAGCGCAGTCAGGATCCCCCACAACACGAACTTGACCAGGAAGTTGTCCATGATGGCAACGACGTCGTCGAATCCTTCGGGAGAGGCGAGTGAAGTACCAAGCATCCACAGCAAGATTGCGAGCGCCACAAAGGTGATGACCCCTGAGACACGATGCAAGATGGAAGCGATGGCAGTGACAGGAAAGCTGATCGTTTGCAGGTCGAGGTTTACAGGTCTCTGTTTATTTTTCACGGCTTTGCCCACTCAGCTCCATTGAGCACGTTAGTTATTGTTTTTACACGCATTGAGGGCAAGGAGTGGCATTTGTTAGGTTTTTGTTACCAAAACAACTCAGGAAAGCCAAAAATAACATTTTCGATATCACATCTGGCTTTGCGAAAGCGTTTCAAACACCGACGGCCATCACCCACGTGGCGCAGTATATCGGCGGCCTTAACCAATGACAATCAATTGACTACATAGAAAACCCAAAACCGTAAACCAGATCCCACAATGACTTTAACAAGTCATTAATGATCATCCAGTAAAATTGACAAGAAGGTGGATCTCTGGTTCAAATAAGGCGCTCCAGCCGCCGCGGTACAGGTAAGAACCTTTGCCAGCGTGATGAAAGTCGTAATAAAGTAGGACTGGAACCAAATTATAAAAGAGCAAAGGAGACGTGCTATGGCTGATAAAATAGCCACCCTACACTTGCCCGGAAAAGAGCCGGTAGAACTACCGATCCTGTCCGGTACCGTCGGACCCGATGTCATCGATGTCAGAAAACTGGGTGCTCAAGGGTACTTCACCTTTGATCCCGGCTTCATGGCCACAGGTGCCTGCAAATCGTCCATTACCTATATCGACGGAGATCAGGGTGTCTTGCTGCACCGTGGTTATCCCATCGCCCAGTTGGCCACCCAGGCCAGCTATCTCGAAGTCTGCTACATCCTGCTGTACGGCGAGGCGCCCACCAAGACCCAGTACGCGGAATTTGAACGCCTGGTCACCCGCCATACCATGGTGCACGAGCAGATCGCCTTCTTCTTCCGCGGCTTCCGTCGTGACTCCCACCCCATGGCGATCATGTGCGGTGTGGTCAGCGCCCTGTCCGCCTTCTATCACGATGCCCTCGATATCAACAACGAAGAGCACCGCGAGATCTGCGCCTTCCGTCTGCTCTCCAAGATGCCGACCCTGGCCGCCATGTGCTACAAGTACTCCATCGGTCAGCCGTTCATGCAGCCGCGTAACGCCCTCTCCTATGCCGGTAACTTCCTGCACATGATGTTTGGCGTGCCGACCGAAGAGTACAAGGTCAACCCCATCGTCGAGCGGGCCATGGATCGCATCTTCACCCTGCATGCGGATCATGAGCAGAACGCCTCCACCTCCACCGTGCGTCTGGCCGGCTCCTCCGGTGCCAACCCGTTTGCCTGTATCGCCGCGGGGATCGCCTCCCTGTGGGGTCCGGCCCACGGCGGCGCCAACGAAGCCTGCCTCAAGATGCTCGAAGAGATAGGTTCGGTGGAACGCATCCCCGAGTTCATCGCCAAGGCGAAGGACAAGAACGATCCCTTCCGTCTGATGGGCTTCGGTCACCGGGTGTACAAGAACCACGATCCCCGTGCCCAGGTCATGCGTCAGACCTGCCACGAGGTGCTGCAAGAGCTGCAGATCAAGGATCCGCTGCTGGAAGTGGCCATGGAGCTGGAACGCATCGCGCTGTCCGACCCCTACTTCATCGAGAAGAAGCTCTACCCGAACGTGGACTTCTACTCCGGCATCATCATGAAGGCCATCGGCATCCCCATGTCCATGTTCACCGTCATCTTCGCCATCTCTCGCACCATCGGCTGGATTGCCCACTGGAACGAGATGCACTCGGACCCGGATCAGAAGATTGGTCGCCCACGTCAGCTCTACACCGGCCTGGCCCAACGGGAATTCACCCCGCTCGATCAGCGCTGATTTAATCACTGACATGGTTTGTTACAAAGGCGGTCATTGACCGCCTTTTCATTTGAGGGTTTAATCGCGCCCTTTTACGTCAAGGACACACCATCATGAAAGCCCCCCTCCTGCTCTGCTCCGCCCTCTTGCTCAGCGCCTGCCAGAGCACCCCGGCCACCGAAACCCTCTACATCAAGAGCCAGCTGGCCGATTGCATCGGGGTCGCCCCCATGAAGTGCATGCAGGTGCGCGGCCAGCCCGGCGAGAGCTGGAGCTTCTTCTACCAGCAGATCGAAGGGTTCACCTTCGAGTCTGGCTACAACTATGAGCTGGAAGTCTCCAAGGAGCAGCTGACCGACGTGCCGGCTGACGCTTCCTCCGTGCGTTACCAACTGATCAAGGTGGTGAGCAAGCAGGCCGACCGCTGATCCAGAGGGCGTCAAATAGACCTTTCCAGTTCAATTAATCAGCAGCTTGTGCTACGCTGTGGCCCCGTCATGGATTGACTCACTGCATCAACGTGCCAGGTTATGATTAACATCCGTACCATCCGGGCCATCGACTGGCCCGCCATCATGGAGATCCAGCGCGAGTGTTATCACCAGCTGGATCCCGAGCCCCTCGAGGTGATGAGCAACAAGGCCGAGCTGGCCCCGGCCTGCTGCTGGGTCGCCGAGCGTCAGGGCAAGGTGCTCGGTTATCTGCTCTGCCATCCCTGGCGTGCCCATCAGCCGCCCCCCCTCTCTGTGCCCATGCGAAGGCTCGCCGGTCACGACGAGTTCTATCTGCACGATCTGGCCGTGGCCGGTGAGGCGCGGGGGATAGGGGTGGGTCAGCGACTGCTCGCCACCGCCCTCGAATTTGCCAGCGACGAAGGGTATGAACACGCGGGCCTGGTGGCGGTGCAGGATGCCCCGGCCTTCTGGCGCAAGCAGGGCTTCCTGCCTGCCGATACCCTGAAGTCGCTGGATGAATACGGTGATGGCGCCGTCTATATGCGGCTACCGCTGGCCGAGCCCGCTTGATGGGGCGCCTAGAGCGATGATCTGATCCATAAAAAAGGCGCCTTTCGGCGCCTTTTTCTATATCAACTCGGTGAGCATCAAGCCTTGAACTTGCTGAACACCAGGGAGGCGTTGGTACCGCCGAAGCCGAAGCTGTTGGACATGACGGTATTGAGGTCGGCTGTTTCGTACTCGCGTACGATGGGCAGGCCCACGGCCTTCTCGTCCAGGTTCTCGATGTTGATGCTGGGGGCGATGAAACCGTGCTTCATCATCAACAGGGAGTAGACGGCCTCGTGCACACCGGCGGCGCCCAGGGCGTGCCCTGTCATGGCCTTGGTGGCGGAGAGCTTGGGAGCGCTGCTGCCAAACAGGGTCTGGATCGCTTCCAGCTCCTTGGTATCACCGACCGGAGTCGAGGTACCGTGGGTGTTGATGTAATCCACCTTGCCGACACCCTGCATCGCCATCTTCATGCAACGCACGGCGCCTTCACCGCTCGGGGCCACCATGTCGTAACCGTCTGAGGTCGCGCCATAACCGGTGATCTCGGCGTAGATGTGGGCACCACGGGCCAGAGCGTGTTCCAGCTCCTCGACCACCAGGATGCCGCCGCCGCCGGAGATGACGAAGCCATCGCGATCCGCATCATAGGTGCGGGAGGCTTTTTCCGGGTTGTCGTTGTACTTGGTGGACAGGGCGCCCATGGCGTCGAACTGGATGGTGGAGGACCAGTCCAGCTCCTCGCCGCCGCCGGCGAAGACGATGTCCTGCTTGCCGAGCTGGATCAGTTCCATGGCGTGACCGATGCAGTGGGCAGAGGTCGCGCAGGCGGAGCTGATGGTGTAGTTGACACCCTTGATCTTGAATGGCGTCGCCAGACAAGCGGAGGTGGTGGAGGACATGGTACGCGGCACCATGTAAGGGCCGACACGCTTGACCCCCTTCTCACGGGCGATGTCCGCGGACTCCGAGGTGTTCTTGCCGGAGGCGCCGCCGGAACCGGTGACTATGCCGGTACGCTCGTTGGACACCATCTCTTCCGGCAAGCCGGCATCGTCGATGGCCTGCTGCATGGAGAGATAGGCATAGGCCGCGGCGTCACCCATGAAACGCATGACTTTACGGTCGATCAGTTCAGACGGATCGAGTTTGATGTTACCCCAGACACGGCTGCGCAGGTTGTATTGCTCAAACTGCTCGGAATAGGTGATGCCGGATTTGCCTGCTTTCAGGGAGGCCAGCACTTCTTCCTGGTTGTTGCCGATACTGGAGATGACGCCGATACCGGTGATCACTGCTCTTCTCATTAATTCATCTCGTCTGGAAAAACTGGCACCGAGTCTACCCGCTTTCGGCTGCCAAACTGGTCTGCTTTCACGTAGAATGCCCGCGATTTTGTGACGCGAGCCGAGGAACACGTGAGTCAAACATCCTTACATCATGCCCGATTGGACTGGAATGAAGCGGGAACTCCAGTCTCCAGTGAGTTCGGGGACGTGTACTTTTCCAATGATAACGGTCTAAGTGAAACCCGCTACGTCTTTTTACAGCAAAATCGCCTGCCAGAACGATTTTCGCACCACGATAGTGACAGTTTCGTGATTGGCGAAACAGGTTTCGGCACTGGCCTTAACTTTCTGGCGACAATGGCAGCCTTCCTGGAACAGGCCGCAGACCCCGCGCGCTGCGCCCGCCTGCACTTCATCAGCTTCGAAAAATACCCGCTGACCCAGGCAGACCTTGGCAAGGCCCTAGGGGCCTGGCCCGAGCTCGCGCACCTTAGCCAAGAACTCATTGCCCAGTGGCCCCTGTCGGTCGAAGGCTGTCACCGTCTGTCGTTTGCCGGTGGCCAGGTGCGGCTCGATCTCTGGCTCGGCGACATCAAGGAGACGCTGCCCCAGGTGCCCCATGGCGCCGAGGGCCTGGTCGATGCCTGGTATCTGGATGGTTTCTCCCCCGCCAAGAACCCGGAGATGTGGACCCAACAGCTGTTTGACGGCCTCGCCCGCCTCGCCCGCCCCGCCGCCACCATCTCCACCTTTACCTGCGCCGGTTTCGTGCGCCGCGGCCTGATTGCCGCCGGCTTTGGCGCGAAGAAGGTCAAGGGACACGGCAGCAAGCGGGAGATGCTG
>NZ_PGCP01000045.1 GCF_002812985.1 Aeromonas lusitana | reverse complement strand
CGCCAGCTGCCGGACAAGGCCATCGACGTGCTCGACACCGCCTGTGCCCGGGTGGCCATCAACCTCACCACGCCGCCGCGCGCCGTCAGCCATCTGCAAAACGAGCTGCGCCAGCGGGAGCTGGAGATCCGTCAGCTGGAGCGCCAGCGTTTGATAGGCCTGGGTGACAACGAGGAGCGCCTCGCCGAGTTGCAGGCCGCCCAGTCTGCCAGCCGGGAGGCCCTGGCAGAGCAGGAGGCCAGCTGGCAGCAACAGCAGGGGCTGGTGCAGCAGATCGTAGCCCTGCGCGCCGCCCTGTTGGCGGACGAGCAGGATGAATTGTTAAGGAAAGAGGCATTAGATCTGGCGGATGCTCCCCTGGACCCCCAAGCCGCCGCCGAGCAGCTGGCGGCGCTCGAAGGTGAACTCGCCGACCTGCAGCAAGAATCCGTGCTGGTTTCCGCCCACGTGGACAAGACGCAAGTCGCGGCCGTGATCGCCGAGTGGACCGGGGTGCCGCTCAATCGCATCTCCCAGGGGGAGCTCGACGTGGTCACCCGGCTGCCGGAGTACCTGGGGGATCTCATCAAGGGGCAGGATGTGGCGGTGGCCCATCTGCACAAGCACCTGCTGACCGCCCGCGCCGACCTGCGCCGCCCGGGTCGCCCCCTCGGTGCCTTCCTGTTGGTGGGGCCGAGCGGGGTCGGCAAGACAGAGACCGTGCTGCAGATCGCCGAGCTGATGTTCGGCGGTCGCCAGTACCTCACCACCATCAATATGTCCGAGTATCAGGAAAAACACACGGTCTCGCGCCTCATCGGCTCGCCCCCGGGTTACGTGGGCTTTGGTGAGGGTGGCGTGCTGACCGAAGCCATCCGCCAGAAGCCCTATTCAGTGGTGCTGCTGGATGAGGTGGAGAAGGCCCACCCGGATGTGCTCAACCTCTTCTACCAGGCGTTCGACAAGGGCGAGCTGGCGGACGGGGAGGGGCGCATCATCGACTGCAAGAACGTGGTCTTCTTCCTCACCTCCAACCTGGGCTTCCAGACCATAGTCGATCACGCCGAGCAGCCGGACGTGCTGCTGGATGCGCTCTACCCCGAGCTCGCCGCCTTCTTCAAGCCGGCACTGCTGGCGCGCATGGAGGTGATCCCCTATCTGCCGCTCGGTCACGAGACGCTAGTGCAGATCGTGGGCGGCAAGCTCAACCGTCTGGTCAAGCTGCTCAAGGAGCGCTTCGGCGCCGAGGTAGAGCTGGAGGCCGAGGTGGCTGAAGAGATACTACGCCGCGCCAATCGCAGCGAGAACGGGGCCCGCATGCTGGAGTCCGTCATCGACGGCGCCCTGCTGCCGCCGGTTTCCCTGCAACTGTTGCAACGCCTGGCCGCCGGTGAACCCATCAACCGGGTGCGCTTCTATGTGGCGGATCAGCAGTTCGTGGCCGAGGTGGGGGCTTGAGTATGGAGCAAGCCCTCGCCTTTGCCCTCGAGCTGACCGAGCAGCGCGACGAGCCGCACCTGTGCCAATGGTGGTCACAGGTGCTGCACGCCAGCTTCCAGCCGAAGGGCATGCTGCTCGGCATGCTGGAGGTGAGCGGTCGCCAGCTGGCATGCAGCGGCTGGGTCAAGGGGCAGGCGGTGAGCCTCTCCCTGGCGGTGGATGACTTCTCCCACCCCCTTGCCTATGTGCTGCACAAGGCCCAGTCCCGCACCTGGGACTCCCTGCACGGGGGGGCGCGCATCGAGCACAAGGAGTTTCGCGCCCTGCTCTCCAACCTCGGCCAGCAGTGCGGCCTGCACGCCTTCCCCTTGCTGGATGGCAACGGCAAGCCGTTCGCCGTGCTGGCCATGATGGACAGCGCAGAGCAGTTGCAGGAGTGGACTGATGGCCCCGAGCTGGCCCAGCTCTCCCAGGTGTTTTGCAACCAGCTCACCCTCATTCGGGAACTGGGGCGCAGCCGCCGGGATCAAAGCGTGCTGAGAGACTCCCTGCGCCAGATAAAAGGGGAGGGGCAGGTCAAAAAACAGCACGAGAAGCTGCTGGCAGATAAATTGATAGGGCAATCTGCGGCTATCTGCGGGCTGAGAGAGCAGGTCCACCAGGCGGCGCAGCACAAGCTGACCGTGCTCATCCAAGGGGAGACCGGCAGCGGCAAGGAGGTGGTCGCCCGTCTGGTGCATCAATGCTCGGATCGCGCGGGCAAGCCGTTCGTGGCCATCAACTGCGCCGCCATCCCGGAGAATCTCATCGAGAGCGAGCTGTTTGGCTACCAAAAAGGCGCCTTCTCCGGGGCGCTTAGCAACAAGGCCGGGCTGGTGGCTCAGGCCAACGGCGGCACCCTGTTCCTGGACGAGGTGGGCGACATGCCCGCCACCATGCAGGCCAAGCTGCTGCGGGTGCTGGAGACCCGCAGCTACCGGCCCCTCGGGGCCGAGCAGGAGAGTCACTCCGATTTTCGCCTCATCGCCGCCACCCATCAGCCCCTCACCCGTCAGGTGGAGGATGGCCAGTTCCGCGCCGATCTCTATCACCGCCTCTGCCAATGCCTGCTGCTCATAGCCCCGCTGCGCGAACACATGGACGATGTGCCCATGCTATGCCAGCACTTCATGGCCCAGTTTGCCGAGCAGGATGGCAAGGCCCTCGGCGGCCTGCACCGCAAATTCCAGAAGCAGCTGCAGAGCTACGACTTCCCCGGCAACGTGCGCGAATTGCGCAACCTGCTGGAGGTGGCCTGCGCCCACACCCCTCATGGGGAAGAGGTGGTGCTGGAGGCCTTGCCGCCGGAGCTGCGTGAGCGGGTCTGTGTGGAGCTGCCCGGAATGCTGGACGATTACAACCACATCCGCGACTTGCGCCGGGCCATGCAGCTGTACGAAGCCTCCGTCATCGAGGCGCGGCTGCGCTACTTCCAGGGCAACCGCATGCTGGTGGCCGAGAGCCTGAACATTCCCAAGCGCACCCTGGATCACAAGTGCCAGAAGCTGGAGGTGAACTGATGAGTGTCCTCACCCTGTTGCCCCTCTTGCTGGCAAGCACAGCCGCTCCCCAATTGGATATGGCCAGCTGGCAGCAGTGCCGGCGTGAAGCCTCCCCTCTGGTGCGCCTCGCCTGTTATGACGCCCTCGGCAGCGCGGGCGAGCCCGCCGAGGTGAGCGGGGTGGCTAAATCTCCCGTCTGGCAGGCCATCTGGGATCAGGAGCAGAGTCGCACCCCGGACAGCCCTCCCTTCCTGCTGCAAAGCGATCCGAGCCGTGGCAGCGAGATCCTGACCCGCCCGGCCCTGCGGGGAGCGACGCTTTCCATCGGCTGTGTCGACAGCATCACCCACATCCGGCTGCGGCTGGACAGCCCCTGGGCCGGGGAGAAGGTGCAGGTCGAGCTGGATGGTCAGCCAAGTAGCGGTGCCCAGAGCTGGTTTATTCGGGATCAGGGGCTCTTGCTGGAATATGGCCGTGGCCTGCCCGCCATCGAGGAGCTCAAGCGCTGGTTGGGTCATCGCGAGTTGCAGGTGCGGGCCGACAATGGCGCCTTGCTGCGGGTCGACTTGAGCGGCCTGAAAACCGCCCTGGCGCCCCTGCGTCAGCAGTGCCGCTGGTAGGGGGGAAGATGAGCTATCAACACCCCTGGTGTGGCCGCCTGCTCGCCAGCCTGCCAGATGAACAGATAAAGGGCGCCGTCCTGGCGGACGAGCCGCGCTGGGACTATGTGGAGACCGAGCTGGTCAAGCTCGGCTCCCTGGCGCACGCCCAGGTGGATCTCAATGCGGTGGCGGAGGCCTGCCTTGGCCTCTTGGAGACGCGCACCAAGGACATGCGGGTACTGGCCCAGTTGCTGCGCTGCCTGCAGCACCCCGCCAAGGCGACCCCCATGGGGGCGGCGCTCAGCCTGCTGGAGTCCTGGATCCGCGCCTACTGGCTGCTGGCCTGGCCCGGCAATGCCAGCCAGAAACAGCGGCTGATGGTGCAGATCGTCAAGCGCTTCGAAGGGGCGCTGCCACGGGTCTGCGAAAGCGCCTCGGCGGCCGAGTTGGCCCAGTTGCTGACGCAGGCCGAACAACTTGGCGCTTGTTGGCTGGTGCAGTGCCCGGACAAGGGGGAACTGCTCGATCCGTTGCTGATGGGGCTGAGACGGGCTCAGCGCCAGCAGGCCGCTCAGGCCGAGGCGGATGGGGCTCCGGCAACGGGCAGTGGGAATACGGCTGTCCATGCCAGCCAGGGCGCAGCCATGGTGCTGAGCGGTGCCAGCAAGGCGCCGGGCATCGAGATTGACAGCTCCAACGACCGCGCTTGGCGCCAGACCCAGCTTAAGGTGGCGGAGTTGCTCATCGAACGCCAGCCGGAGGCGGCCATGGGCTATCGCCTGCGCCGTCACGCCATCTGGGCCGGGATCACGGCCCCGCCCATGGCAGCCCGGGACAACAAAACCCAGCTGGCCCCCATGTCGGCGGACATGGTGGACGAATATCGCGTCGCCATGGGATCGGCGGATCTTGCGCTCTGGCAGCGCATCGAGCAGAGCCTGACCCTGGCCCCCTACTGGTTCGAGGGGCATCGCCTCTCGGCCCAGGTGGCGGACAAGCTGGGATTTGGCGTCGTTGCCCAGGCCATCAGGGAGGAGCTGGGCGGCTTCTTGCAGCGCCTGCCGGCCTTGCGGGAGCTTGCTTTTAGCGACGGCAGCCCCTTCCTGCCCCCCGAATGCAGCCGCTGGTTGCAGCCGGCGAATAGTGGTACGGCGGAGGCGGGCGGGAGCCTGGGTGAGGAGGTGGCCCAGCGCCATGGGGAGCAGGGCATGGCCGCGGCGCTCTCCCTGCTCGATGAGCGCATGCAGCAGTTGCAGGAGCCTCGTGCCCGCTTTCACGCCCAACTGGTGCAGGCGGAGCTGCTGGCGCAAGAGGGCATGGGGGCGCTGGCGCGTCAGCACTATCAGCATCTGTGGCAAGAGGCGAGTCGCCTGGGATTGGCGCAATGGGAACCCGGATTGGTCAGTCGCCTGGAACAGCAGGCCGCTGGGTAAATGACATGCATGGCGAAATGAGTCGCTGAGTCGGAGTTGGATCACATTTTATGTTCAAGACCATTTTTACCTTTCTGCGGCAACAGCTGCCGAAATTGAAACCCTCCTGGCCTCTGCTCGGCGCAGTGCTCTGGGTTGTCGCCTTGATCCTGGCGTGGTGGCTCGGCCCCCGCCTCGAGATCCGCGATGCGAAGCCACTCGAGCCCCTGTGGGGACGGGTGGTGTTCACCCTGCTCTGGCTCTGGTTGCTGCTGGGAGTACTCTCCTGGCGGATGTGGCGCAAGATGCAGCAGCTCAAGGCCGAGCGTCAGCAGGAGACTGTGCTGGAGCAAGATCCGGTGCAGGGTCTGCTGGATCGACAGGGGCTGTTCCTGGGACGCTGGTTGCAGGCCCTCGATGAGCACCTCGGCAAGGGGGCCCGTTACGCCATGCCCTGGTACCTGGTGCTGGGGCTGCCCGGCAGCGGCAAGAGCAGCCTCATTCACAGGGCAAACCCGGCCAACAAGCTCAACCCGAGACTCGATACCGAACTGAGGGACGTTGCCCAGGATCAGCTGATCGACTGCTGGCTGGGGGAGCAGGCCGTGATGCTGGATCCCGCCGGCGAGCTCTTGTCCCAATCCGAACCCGAGCTGGATCCGCTGGCGCGCAAGCACGAGCGGCTCTGGCTGCATCTGCTGAACTGGCTGTGCGAGCATCGTCGTCGCCAGCCCCTCAACGGCCTGGTGCTGACGGTGGACTTGGCCTGGCTTTCCCACGCCAGCGTGGCCGAGCGCAAGGCCTATGCCCAGCTGATGCGCTCGCGCCTGCAGGAGGTGTCGGCCACCATGAATACCCGGCTGCCCCTCTATGTCACCTTCACCAAGCTGGATCTGCTGCGTGGGTTCGATGTGGTGTATGAGCAGCTGGACAAGGAGGCCCGCGAGGCCGTGCTGGGGGTGACCTTCAACCCGAGCGGTAATCACGACTGGCAGCAGGAGCTGGCTCAGTTCTGGGATCAGTGGGTGGACAACCTCAACCAGAACCTGCCCGAGCTGATGTTGGCCCGGCTGGATGCCGGTCAGCGCAGCGCGCTCTTCTCCTTCGTGCGCCAGCTGGCGGGGCTCAAGGACTATGTGACCAGCCTGCTGGATGAAACCCTGGCAATAGAAGAGAGCAAGCCGCTACTGGTGCGCGGTGTCTACATCAGCTCCGTCTATCAGCAAGGGGTGCCGTTCGATGCGTTCGCCCAGGCGGCTTCCCGCCGCTACAACCTGCCGGAGCCCATCCACTCGGCCCTGCGCGGGGAGTCCAACACCTATTTCGTGCGAAAACTCTTCTCCGGCATCATCTTCCCCGAGGCCCATCTGGCCGGGGAGAACCGGTTGCATACCCTCTATCGTCGTCGTCGCATGGCCATCGGTATTGGGTGCCTATCCTTCTTCTCGGCGGCCCTCATCGGTGGCTGGCACTACTACTACCGGGTTAACGAGGAGGCCGGTCGTAACGTGCTGACCAAGGCCCAGGCCTTCACCAGTACCCGCGAACTGACCGACGATCACGCCTTCGGGGTGAGCCAGCTGCCGCGCCTGAACCTCATTCGCGAGGCGACCCTCTCCTTTGGCAACTATCGGGAGCGCACCCCGCTGGTGGCCGACCTTGGCCTCTATCAGGGGGACGAGATCGGTCCCTATGTTGAAGGATCCTATCTGCAACTGCTGAGCCTGCGCTTCCTGCCCGCCCAGATGCAGGGGCTGATGGATGATCTCGAACTGGCACCAGCCGGTAGCGAGGAGAAGCTTTCCATCCTGCGGGTGATGCGGATGCTGGATGACGCCTCCGGTCGCAACAAGGAGCTGGTGGAGCAGTACATGGCAAGCCGCTGGCAACGGGCCTTCCCGGGCCAGGGGCCGGTGCAGGAACAGCTGATGGGGCATCTGGACTACGCCCTGGATCACACCGACTGGTATGGCGCCAGAGTGGCCAAGGATCAGGCCGCCATCACCGCTTTCGTTCCCTTCAAGGAGCCGGTGTACGGTGCCCAGCGCGAGCTTGGCAAGCTGCCCATGTACCAGAGGGTCTACCAAAACCTGGTGGTAAAGGCGGGGGATCAGTTGCCGCCGGATCTCAACGTGCGCGACGAGGTGGGGCCCACCTTCGATACCGTCTTCGCCCTGCGCAACGATCAGGCGGGGCAGGTGCCGCGCCTGCTGACCTGGCCAGGTTTCAGCGATTTCTTCCTCAAACAGGACAAGGCACTGATCGATCTCACTGCCATGGACGCCTGGGTGCTGGGTCAGCGCAAGCTGAGTCAGCTGAGCGAGGCGGATCGCAAGGAGATCACCCGCCAGGTCAACGAGCGTTACGTCACCGATTACGTCAACCAGTGGCAGAACCTGCTGACCAATCTGGACGTGCAGAATCTGGAGAGTCCGGAGCAGGCGCTGGACGTGCTGACCGCCATCACCGGCAACGATCAGCCGTTCCAGCGCGTCCTGGCGGCGCTGGATGACAACACCCGCATCCGCAAACTGTCCGATGTGGAAGGGGATCCGGCCCAGGCCATCACGGCCCGTATCGGTCGCCCCTTCATGGCCACCAACGCCGCCTTGGCGGGTCGCGGTGAGCAGGGCCCCCTCATCCAGGAGGTGAATCAGAAGCTGGTGGAGCTGCAGCACTATCTGGAGCTCATCGTCAACGCCACCGAGCCGGGCCAGTCTGCCTTGAAAGCGGTGCAGCTGCGCCTGACCAACAAGTACGCCGACCCCGTGTTTGCGCTGCAGCAGTACGCCCGCGGCCTGCCTGCACCGCTGGATCGCTGGGTGGGTCAACTCTCCGAGCAGAGCTCGCGGCTGGTGGTGGATCTCGCCATGTCCTCTCTTAACCAGGAGTGGCAGGACAAGGTGCTGGCCCCCTTCAACAGCCAGCTGGCAGGGCGCTATCCGTTCGAGCCGGGTTCCTCCAAGGATGTGCCCCTGTCCGAGATGGAGCGCTTCTTCGCACCTAACGGGACCCTGGACAGCTTCTATCAGGTCAACCTCAAGCCCATGGTGGAGAGCGGCCTGATGGAAGGGGAACTCGGCTCTCCGGTGCAGGCGGAGCTGGTAAAGCAGCTCGACCGCGCCGCCCGTATCCGCCAGATCTTCTTCAGCCAGCAGGGTAACCTGGAGGTGCAATTTGCCCTCGAGCCCATCGAGCTCACCGCCAACAAGCGGCGCAGCGTGCTGAATCTGGACGGTCAGTTGCTGGAATACGCCCACGGCCGGCGCACCAAGATCCCATTGGTGTGGCCCAACACCATGCGTGACGGGGCCGAGAGCAAGATAACCCTGGTGCCTGCCGCCCGCGAGCGCTCCCCGCGCAGCGAAGGCTTCGTCGGGCCCTGGGCCATGTTCCGCCTGATGGACAAGGGGGAGCTGACCCAGGTCAACGAGGCGACCTTCGATGTGCGCTTCCCGGTGGATCAGGGCTCCATGACCTATCGCGTCTACACCGACAGCGCGCAGAACCCCTTCACCGGCGGCCTGTTCAGTCAGTTCAAGTTGCCCGAATCCCTCTATTGATGATCCGGTGGGGCCTCAGGCCCCACTGCGTTGGACGCTCATATGACACATAACCAGCAAGGCCAGCAGGCACTGAAAGTGGGGCGCGACCCCAGGATGCTGCCGGAATACGAGGCGCTGCGCGCCGAGATCAACAAGCTCAGCCACGCCTCGCGCCCCGAGGTGGACTGGCTTCGGATCCATCAGCTCGCGAGTCAGATCTTCGAGAAACACGGGGTGGATCTGCAGACCGCCATCTACTTCACCCTGGCGCGCTCGCGCTTGCAGGGACTGAGCGGTTTCACCGAGGGGTGCGAGTTTCTGGCCAACCTCATCGTGACCCAGTGGGACAGTTTCTGGCCGCCGGTGCAGCAGGAGCGGGCCCGCATCGAGATGCTGGACTGGTTCATCGCCCGCATCAGCGACGTCATTCGCCAGTACCAGATAAGCCATGAGGACAAGCGCCTGGTCTATCGCTGCGAACGGGCGTTGCAGCTCATCAGCGAGAAGCTGCACAACGCGGGCCTCAGCCGCATTCCCAGGGTCGAGAACCTGGTGCACTTCATCGAGGGCTACACCCACCTGTTCGATGAGGCCGAGATCGTCATCGTCTCCGACGAGCCTGGGCTCAAGGATGAGCTGCAGATCCCCCCCATGGTGTTCTTCAAGGCCGACATGGAGCACGACACCGTCTCCTCCCCAGGGACAGCGACCCCCCATCTGCCCCAGGGCAGCATATTGGTGGGACGGGAGAAGGGGCAGGTCAAGCCGACCGTGCTCAAGATAGAGCAGCACCGCAAACAGCGCCCGGCCTGGTTCTGGTTTGGCTGCGGCCTGCTCAGCTGCGCTCTGCCGGTGATGGCCTGGGTTGGCTGGCAGCATCAGCAGGAGGCGAAGGTATTGGCCGCCCAGCGCCTGCAACAGCCAGCCAGCGAGCTGCCGCGGGTGCTCAGCTATGACGACATCCGCCAGGCGCGCATCGTGCTGGGTGAGCAGGCCCTGCAGGGGATGGAGAGCGAGCTGGTGGCCCGCTATCAGTCCCAGCTCGCCCGCCTCGAGCAGGCCTCCCCCCTCGATGGCTATCGCTATGGGGAGGGACTGCGCAGCTCGCTCTTGATGCTCTACCCCGACTCCCTGGCGGTGAAGGCGCTGGACAAGCAGTGGCAGAACGCCCTTGCCGGTCAGCAGGGGGATCCCATCAGCGTGCCGACCTATCTGGATGCCCGCGCCGGGGTGGATGCCCTGCTGGATCAGCTGCTGGAGCTGGAGCGCCAGCGCAAGACGGTGACCATCTCCTACCTCAAGTCCCAGCTCTACGAGGTGCAAAAGAACCTGATGCAGAACATCCCGTTCAGCCTGCGCCTCAATGAACTGGAGGCGCGCAAGGCGGCCCAGGAACCTATCACGGCGGCGGATCTCAAGGGGCTGGAAAATGACCTCAAGGCGCTCAATGTCCGCCTCTATCAGCTGCAGCAGGGCAATTAAGGCGTTTAATCTTCCGACCTGCGCAATAAGTTGCGCAAATGGTAGCTAGATCAGCTGCCTGCGGCAGGATTCTTATGGTGTTTATGCTGCTGCGGGCAAGTTGTTGCAGCTTGATCTGCCAAGGCTCGAAAGTCGGATCATAATGCCATGATTTAAAAGATTTTTATTAAATCATGGCGTTGGCATGGAGGCTGCTGAGTAGCCTCTCCAGCTGTTCCTCGGCCGAGGCTCACCTAAGTGGGTCTGGGTCATGGCAGGGGATGCGCCAAGGCCCCCCTTCGCCCACACGGAGAATTCAGATGTGCCCCACGATTGCATTGCTCGGTGACATAGGCACCGACCATGACGGCTTCCACCCCTCCCCGGTGATCGCCGCCAGCCCCAATGTGTTCCTCGACGGCAAGCCGGTGGCTCGCCAAGGGGATCCCCTGGCTCCCCATGTCAAACCGAGCAATCCCCCCCATCCGCGCAGCATCTCGGGGGGCGTCGGTTCTGTGTTGGTAAACGGCAAACCCATCGCCGTCACCGGTACCGCCATCGGCTGCGGTGGCGTGGTGATAGGTTCGGGTAGCGGGCAGGCAGGATAAGGAGCCACTGATGGCAGACAGCACAGGATTACAATTCACCGTCAAGGTGGGGGCCTTGCCCGAGAGCACCTTCGTGGTGGCCGAATTTGCGCTGGAAGAGGCGCTGAACGGCCCCTTCCAGCTGAGGCTGGAACTCGCCAGCCCCCAGCCGGACGTCGACTTTGGCGCCGTGCTGGACCAGCCCTGCGAGCTACTCATCTGGTACAAC
>NZ_PGCP01000044.1 GCF_002812985.1 Aeromonas lusitana | reverse complement strand
GGATAAGCAAACGGCCGCCGGGTTTGAGCAGGCGAGACAACTGTCTGAAATAGTCCGGTAAAAAAGCATGACCCACTGCCTCTATCATCTCGATGGAGACCAACTTGTCGTAGCGCCCCTCCAGCTTGCGATAATCCTCCAGCAGCAAGGTGATGCGTTCCTCGAGCCCCGCCGCCGCAATCCAGTCGCGGGCATGGTCGTGCTGGGCCTGGGAGATGGTGGTGGTGGTCACCCGGCAGCCATAGTGGCGGGCGGCGTAAATAGCCAACCCGCCCCAGCCGGTGCCGATCTCCAGCAGATGATCATCCGGCCCCAGCGCCAATCGCTCGCAGATGGTTCTGAGCTTGGCCTGCTGCCCCTCCTCCAAAGTGGCATCCGCAGTCGGGTAAATGGCGCTGGAGTACTGCATGTGGCTGTCGAGAAAGCCCTGATAGAGGCGGTTACCGAGGTCATAGTGGGCAGCTATGTTGACCCGGGAGCCGGTCAGGGTATTGCGGCTGCTCCAGTGGCGCAGCTTGTTGAGCGGCAGACTGAGCCAGCCAAAGCGCCGCTCCAACCGGTCGAGCAGCGCCATGTTGCGGGCCAGCAGCCGCACCAGGGTGACCGGATCCTGACTGGTCCAGAGCCCCTCCACCCAGGTCTCCCCCGCCGCTATGCTGCCACCCAACAGCAGGCGCCGGTAGAAGGCAGGATCCAGCACCCTCACCTCGGCCTGCAGATCCGAGCCCGCCACCCCGAAGGTCAAGCTTGCCTCCCCGTCACGCAATACCAGCTGGCCCTGTTGCAGGTGGCCGAGCAACTTGATCACCAGCTGGCGAGCGAGGCGATCGAGTGAAGAAATCGGGGTTGTGGATTGCACCAGTTCCATTAGTGAGTCTCCGGATGAGTGAACAGGGGGATCCGCTTGATAAACAGCCTCAGCGCCTGCCAATAGATGCCGAGCAACACCCGCAGGGTCATCCAGGGCCAGCGCAGCAGCAGGGCACAGAGCCCGCGGCGGGACAAGGGTGAGCGGGCCAGCGCCAGGGTGGCGTCGAACAACTTGGGATCGCCGCTCTGGGGATGGCTCTCGATGTGAATGAGGGTCTCTTCCCTCGGTGGGCGAATGCGCCAGTGATAGCGCATGGCCAGCGCCATGAAGGGAGAGACGTGAAAATCCTTGTCGTGGGGCATCAGTGCCGCCAAGTCCAGCAGGTAATAGTGGCGCTCGTTCCAGGGGGTGTTGGAGACCTCGGCCAGCAGGTAGCGGGCCTCGCTGCCCTGATAGCAGAAGTAGAAGTTGACCGGGCTGAAGTAGAAGCCGAGGCAGCGCACATTGCCGAGCAGCAGCACCCGATCTCGTCCCCCTTCCCCGCCGAGGGCCGCCACCTTGTCCCACACCGCCTGCTTGAGGGAGCCCGTCGTGCCCCGCAGATAATCGGTGCGACGAAACGAGAGCAGGCCGGCGCGCTCGACCCCGAGCCAGGGGCCCAGCTGCAAGTCGGACAGCTCATCCAGATCCAGCCCCAGCATGAACAGGGAGTAAGAGAAAGCATGGGATCGGGGGGCGAAGCGACGATGGCGCACCGCCCCTTGCCAGAGACCGCTGATGAGAGTGGCGCTCATAGCTCGGCTCCGAAGCGGCGGGCCACATCCAGGGCGCTGCGCACCCCGTCCTCGTGAAAACCGTTGTACCAGTAGGCGCCGCAGAAGTGGGTATGTTGCCGCCCGCAGATCTCCTCCCTCTGCCCCTGCGCCGCCAGCGCCCCCTGGTTGAACACGGGGTGATGGTAGACGAAGCGGCGCAGCACCTTGCGCTCATCCACCTTGCCGACCGGGTTGAGGCTGACGCAAAACTCGCGGCCAGCCTCAAGCCCCTGCAGGATATTCATGCTGTAGGTCACCAGGGGCCTGGCCTGCTCGTCGCCATCGAGCTGATAGTTCCAGCTGGCCCAGGCCTTGCGCCGCGTGGGCAGGGCGGTGGCATCCGTGTGCAGCCAGACCTCGTTGGCCTGATAGGCGATGTTTCCTAGGATCTGCCGCTCCTGCACACTGGCATCGGCAAGCAGGGCCAGCGCTTGATCGCTGTGGCAGGCGAGGATCACCTCATCGAACTGCTCCTCCCCCCGCGGGCTTTGGATCTGCACGCCACCCGCCACCCGCCGGATCCCCTGCACCGGGCAGGCCAGGCGGATCTGCGGCTGCCAGCCGGCGATGAGGGGGGCTATGTATTCGCGCGATCCCCCGGGGATCACGTACCACTGGGGGCGATTGGTGACGCTGAGCAAACCGTGGTGATCGAAGAAGCGCAGAAAAAAACCGAGGGGAAAGGCGCGCATGTCCGCCAGGGTCGATGACCAGATGGCCGCCCCCATGGGCAAGATGTAATGGCGGGCGAAGTAATCGCTAAAGCCCCCCTGTTGCAGGAAGGCTCCCAGGGTCGGCTCGGCATCCTTCGTCTGTGGCGTGGCCAGCCAGCGGCGAGCCTGCCGGTTGAAGCGCAGGATCTCGGCGATGAAGCGATAGAAGCGGGGGCGCAGCAGGTTGCTGCGCTGGGCAAACAGGCTGGCCAGGGAGTGGCCGTTGTACTCAAGCCCAGCACTCTTGACCGAGAAGCTCATCTCGGTGGGTTGGCGGGCCACTCCGATTTTTGCCAGCAGCTTCAGGAAATTGGGATAGGTTCTGTCGTTGAACACGATGAACCCAGTGTCGATGGCATGACTGCGACCATCCTGGCTGATATCGACGGTGGCGGTGTGGCCTCCCAGCACGGGGGCGGCTTCAAACAACTGGATCTCATGGTGCCGGTGCAGCAGATACCCGGCGGTCAAGCCGGAGATCCCTGAGCCCACGATAGCAATCCTTCTCTTCATACTTGGCATCCTTGCTAAGTGAGATGGCGGGCCAGGCGCAGCCAGAGGCCCACGGGAAGCGCCCCAAGCAGGCGCAATAACAATATGAAACGAAACGGGAAATAGATCTGCTGCCGACCGGCTGCCAACCCCTTCATGATGAGGTAGGCCGCCGTCTCGGCGGGCAGCAGGCAGGGCATGGGAAAGTGGTTGCGGGCCGTCAGGGGCGTATCGATAAAACCGGGCCGGATCAGGGTCACCCCTATACCGGCCCCTCGCAGATCGAGGCGTAAAGTGGCCGCCAGATAGTCGAGGGCCGCCTTGGAGGCCCCATAAGCCTCGGCCTGTGGCAGAGGCAGCCAGCTCACCGCCGAACTAACTATGGCCAACCGCGACCCCTTGCCGAGCAGAGGCAGGAAGGCGGCGAGGGTATGGCCTGTGGCCACCAGGTTGGTGTCCATGATCCGGGCAAACAGGGCGCCATCGAACTGGTGGGCATCCTTGATGTATTCACAGCCCCCGGCGTTGAGGATCAGCAGATCCAGCGGCGGCAAGCCGGCGGCCGCCGCGGCGGTGGCATCCCCATCGCGGGCATCGAAACGCAGCGCAGTGACCCCGGCGTCCGCAAGCTCGGCCAGCCGCCCAGCGTCACGGCCGCAGCCCCACACCTGCCAGCCCGCTGCTTGATAGCCAAGCGCCAGCTCGCGGCCAAGGCCAGAGCTGGCGCCGGTGATGAGCACCCGCCCGCTCATGCGCCCAGCCTTGCGCGAATGGCGCGAATGAGGCGCCCCAGCAGGGGCAATTGTTCGTAGAGCATGGCTCCGAGATCGAAGTAGTCCCGATGCAGGCATACCTTGCCCCAGGCATCGAATTGCAACCGGGTGGCCCCCTCGACCCGCACCGGCTGGCCCCTGGCGACCCTGGGATGGGCGAAGGTCATGACCCAGCTGAGCCAGGCCTCGTTGCCATGTTGTTGCTGGCTCACTATCTCGAAGCGGCAGTAATCGAGCCGCTGATAGAGGGAAGCGAAATAACGCGTGAGGGCCGCGAGCCCCTCTATCCTGTGGGCCGGATCGATGAAGATCACCTGCTCCGCATAGATCTCCGGCAGCCGGTGCAACTGCTGCCTGTCGAGCTGCAGATAGAGAACGATGAAGTGGGCCAGCGGTTCGTTCATCCTACTTTCTCTCCAATTCCTGGAACATCTCGATGGCTCTTATCCGTGCAGCGGCATGATCCACCATGGGAGCCGGATAATCCTCTATCCCCTGCTGTACCAGCCACTCATAAGGCTGATGCAGCAAGGCAGTCGGCACATCCTTGAGCTCTGTCACCCAGATACGGATAAAGCTGCCGTCGGGATCAAAGCGCTGACCCTGGGTGGTGGGGTTGAACACCCGAAAATAGGGGGCCGCATCGGCGCCCGTGCCCGCCGCCCACTGCCAGCCGCCGTTGTTGGCGGCGAGATCCCCATCCACCAGCCGGCTCATGAAGTAATCCTCCCCGAGCCGCCAGTGCAGGTGCAGATCCTTGGTCAGGAAGCTCGCCACTATCATCCGCAGCCGGTTGTGCATCCAGCCGGTGGCATTGAGGCAGCGCATGGCCGCATCGACTATGGGATAGCCGGTACGCCCCTCGCACCAGGCACAGAGCGCCGCCGGATCCCAGCCCCAGGGAAGAGATCTGGTCTCAGGTTTGAAGGGCAGGTTCATGGAGAGGCTCGGCACCAGCATCAGTAGGTGGCGATAAAATTCGCGCCAGATGAGCTCATTGAGCCAAACAAAACCGGGTTGCGCCTTGGACTGGGGCCGATAGCCGAGCCTCTGCTGCAGGGCCGCCACGCACTGGCGCGGGCTGATGATCCCTGCCGTCAGATAGGGGGAGATAACCGAGGTGCCGGCCAGGGCCGGGAAGTCCCGGGTCTGGCCATAGTCGAGTACGGCCTCCTCCAAAAAAGCATGCAGGCGGCGCCGGGCTTCGGCCTCCCCCACGGGCCAGCGCGCAGCCTCCTCGGCCTCTCGCCCCGTCTCCTCCACCAGTCCGGTCTCGGCGAGTTGCGTCCAGGGCAAGGGGGCGCCCCGCGGCGCCGGGGCGCGGTGGATGACGAAGCCATCCTCCTCCAGGGCCTTCAACCAGGCACGGCTGAAGGGAGTGAACACCTTGAACATCTCCTTGGAGCCGGTCAGCACCCGCCCCGGCGGCAGCACGCAGCAGCCGTTGAACCAGTGACTCTGGACTCCCTGCCCTTGCAAAGCTTTGCTCACCGCCAGATCCCGGCGCTGCTCATCGAGCTCTATGGCCTGATTGGCGTAGAGCTGACGCACCCCGAGCCGGCTCGCCAGGGCGCCGATCTCGGCCGGCACCTCGGCAAATGTCTCGACCCGCAGCAGGTGCAAACGGATGCCCAGCGCCGCCAGAGATTTCCCCAGCTCATCAACCTGGGCCAGCAGGAAACGCTGACGGATAGGGGCCATCTTGTGCGCTCGCCACTGCTCGGGACTGATGATAAAGAGGGCCGCTACCTCCTCCTGCTCACCGCCGCTCGGATCCCCGCTGTTGCCACCTGGCGTGGCACAGGCATGGCGCAGGGCCGGGTTGTCGGCCAGACGCAGATCGTTTCGAAACCAGACCAGCCTCATGCCTGCGCCTCCCCGTCCGCTGACGATACATCGGGGCGTGGCGCCTCGTCAGGCTCGCTCGGCAGGCTAAGCGACCAGGCCTGCTGCGCCAACCAGGTATCGTCATAGAGGGCGCCAAGGGGCCCGAACAAGCGGGTTCCCTCGGGCCAATGGCTGGCCAGCTCCGGTTTGCCCAGACCCGCTCCCAGCAGCACCAGCCAGCGCTCGGGCACCCGCCCTCCTAGCAGGGCCGCCCCCCTGGGATCGCAGGCGCCGAGCAGATGTACCTCGTGGCCCTGGTTGATCAGCTCATAGGCATGCCAGTGCAGATCGAGGGGGCCGACCTGACCCCAGCTCGCCAGACAGACTGGGATCCCCTTCTCTTGCTCGATGAGATGGCGGCCGAAATGGGCCTGCAACCAGCTCAGCCAGAACCCCTGCAGCAGCTCGCCATCGGGGCGCTCGCGCCACAGGCCGAGCAGTCTGTCCAGCAGCGGCTGCAACACACGGCCGCGCACCAGTTCAAACGGATAGCTGGTGAGCAAGTCCTGCAGCATGGCTTCGGCCTTGCGCTGATGAAAGGCGAGCACCACCTGACAGAGCTGCTCCAGGGTCTGCTGCCAGTGATCGCTGGGCAGCTCGGGCTCGGGTTCGCTCAGCAGCCCCTTGACCTGACCTATGCTGACCCCGCGCTCCAGCCAGCTCAGGATCTCGCCTATCTGGCGGATGTCCTGCTCGCTGTAGAGGCGGTGGCCCTTGTCGGTGCGGGCCGGTTGCACCAGCCCATAGCGGCGCTGCCAGGCGCGCAGGGTCACGGCATTGACCCCGGTCAGGCGGGAGACGTCGCGGATGGGATAGAGCCCGGTGTCATCAATCTTGTCTTGCATGGATAGTCCGTTCGATAGGTGCTGGCCGCGGCTTGCGCGGCCATCGGAAGCGTCGGCCTCACCACGGCTCATAGGCCATACCTGAGTCTGAGCGTTTCCGGATGAGGATTAAGATAGACCTGTTGCGCCAGGTAGGGATTGGGAAATTCGCACAGGTAGTGGCGAAGCAGGGTCAGGGGTACCAGCAGTGGCACTATGCCGAGCCGGTACTTGTCGATAGTCTCGGTCAGCTCCCGCTTCTGGGAGGGGGTCAGCACCCGCTTGAAATAGCCCTGCAGGTGCATCAGCACATTGGTGTGGCCGCGTCGGTTGGCACGCAGGGTCAGTGCCGTCATCAGCCCCTGGATATAGCGCTGGGCCGTCTCTTCGAGCGACCCTTGCCCCAGATCCGCCAGCAGGCGGCCGAGGGCCCGGTAGTGGCCGGTGGCGTGGGAGAGCACCAGATACTTGTAGCGGGAGTGGAACGCGATGAGGCGGGCGGCACTGAGGCCAGAGGCGCAGAGCTGCTGCCAATCGTGATAGGCAAACACCCGCAGCACGAAGTTCTCCCGCAGCACTGGGTCGCACAGCCGGCCATCCTCTTCCACCGGCAGCAAGGGGTTCGCCGCCATCAGGGCCTGGGCAAACAGGCCAATCCCCTCCTTGGCACCGCCCTCGCCCCCCGGCGCCTTGTCGTTGGCGGTATAGATGCGCACCCGCTCCATGCCGCAGCTCGGCGACTTTGCGCAGAGGATGTAACCGGAGAGAAAATCGAGGCGCCCGGCCTGCTGCTCGCTGAAGGCGATGAGCCGCTCGGTCACATCCAGGCTGCCATCCCGGGTCTCGGCACGCAGCTCGCCATGACGCCTGATCAGGCGAATGGCGGCCCGGGGCGCCCCCAGACCGATGGCCATCTCGGGGCAGACGGCATGGTAGTCAAAGTGGGCACCCAGCTCCCGCTCGCAGAAGCTGGAGCGCTTGTGACCCCCATCGAAACGAACCGCCTGGCCGAGCAGACAGGCACTGATCCCCACCTTGATCTTGTACATACATGTACCTCGCGTATAACTATTTGTTCAGTTATAGCAGTTGTACAAGATAGGTAAAGATGTACAAGTTTAAATGGGCGAAAAAAAGCGGACAGGCATAAACAAGAAAGCCCATGGCCGAAACCATGGGCAAAACCAAGACACTACAGGAAGGAAGATCAGAAGCTGTATTTCACACCCAGGCTGGAGATGGAGCCCTGTTGCAGATCCCAGTGACGGTAGGTGTAGTCGGCGGTCAGCGCCAGGTTCTGGGTCAGCTTGTAGGCGCCGCCCACTTTGAAATCGTGCATGTCGTCGGTCATGTTGGCGTAGCGATAGCCGGTGGAGAGCTCGACCTTGCCGAGGTCATAACGCAGACCCACTTCGCCGTACAGGCTGCCGCTCTGCTTGCGGGTGATGTTGTCCCAACCTGAGTCGTTCACGTTGTTGGCCAGCTCGCGCTCCATGCTGTAGCCCATCAGACCGGTTTCACCGTACAGGTTCAGACCAGTGCTGAGGGGGGTGAACACACCCATACCCAGGCTGGTGGTGCCCATGCTGTCGTTGCCGCTGTTGCGGGAGGTGTACTCGGAACCGAGACGGCCGTAGAAGTTGGAACCGAAGCTCTTGGACAGGTCCAGGCTCATACCCGCGAAATCACGGTTGTTGCTGTCCTTGCCACCGACGTAGTCGGACTTGGTGTGAGCCCAGGTGACTGCGCCCTTGGCGTAACTGAAGGCATCCTGTGCGAAGGCGGAGGTGGAAGAGAGACCGGCCAGAACCAGGATTGACAGTGCGACTTTTTGCATGTGATTGACTCCATTAGTTGAGCTAGCAGGGCGCTAACTGGTATGGGGTCATTGTGACGGGCAAAGGGGGGAGTGCCGAGCGGCAAGCTGTTGCCAAAGCATTGCAGATGTAAGCAAATATTGCAGGGGGTTACCGGTGCAACAACCCGGAGACAAAGGGAGCCTTGTGGCCCCCTTGCTAGCCCCGGTCGAAGCCCACTCAGGCGCCGGGGGCTGGCCTCCCTAGCCTGATGGTGACACTGTGACAGCGGTTTATCGGAATCAGTTCCTGTTTGGCGAAATATTTCTCTACCAAAGTACCAAACGGCAGATAAGGAGCGAACTCCTTAGCGGAATTCCACCTCGTCTATCTGCACCCGCACCAGCGGCTTGCTGTTCAGCCCGGCGGGACGCGCCAGCTCGATGGCCCGGGAGGGACGCTGCTCCCCCTTGCGCAGATAGGACTCCGGCAAGCGGTTCTCGCCGGCCCAGAAGCGCACTTGCTGGCTGCCAAGCTGGGTGCCCTGCTCGCTGAACAGGGTGACGGTGCCATTGACCCGCACCACGTTGCGCGTGCCGCTATTGCTCAGCTTGAAATGCAGCAGCAGGGGATCATCCCCTTCCACCAGTTCGAGTTTGACGTTGATGCCATCCCTGGTCGCCTGGGAGAGCATGTCCGGATTGGTCAGCGCCTGCTCGGTCAGCACGGGGGCGACCACGGCCCCGGTCGCGACCTCGGCCGGGGTCGCCGGCTTGACCAGCAGATACTCCCAGGTGAAGTCATCGTTGAGCTGCACCTGGCGTCCGTCCGGCAGGGTAACCTGGGTCAGGGGGGCGGCCTGCACCAGCAGCGGGGAGAGGCAGAGGGCGATCAGCAATCGGGACAGGGGTTTCATAGGCTAGTGGCTCGATAGAGAAGCGAAGGGCGTCAGTATAGAGAGTCGGGCGGTCCTTGCCTATGACCCGCCTCACGTCCTGCCCTTGCGGCCCCTAGATAACCAGGGCCTGGGGATCCTCTCCCGTCACCATGTCCAGGGTCACCAGATCGAAATTGGTGCTCTTGAGCGCCTTGAGGATGCTGGCCTGCATGTCGAAGGCGCGCGCCCGCATGCGCTGGGGTACCCGCACCCGGGCCAGGGTAGTGACCCGGTCCGCCAGGGTGTGGAAGAAGACCTGCACCCCGTCCAACCCCATGTCGCACAGCATCTCCTCGGCCATGTCCACCATGCGCAGATGATCGCGATCCAGTGACCCCGGGTCGGCGAAGCGGCTGCTCAGGCAACCATTGCCGCCGTTGCCCCACAGATCGAGGCGCCGCTTGTGAAAACCGTAGCGAAAATCCCGGTCCGTCATGCCCTGATCAGCGAAGCACCAGATAGTGTTGGACGGCAGGCTGTCGAAGCGCTGCAGGTAGCACTGCTGCTCCTCGGCGGAGGCGGGCAGCAGGATGGGCTGACGGCCCCAGTTGCTCTCCAGCGCCGTCAATTGGCAGACGTAGCGGATGGGATCGATCACCTTGCCAGGCAAGCCGGGATAGTTGCAGATGAGGATCTCGTCGGTCTTGATCACCTTCTGCTCTATGCCGTAATGGCGGCAGTAGCGTCTGGCCCGTGACACCGCCTGGCGGCTGAGGGTGGGGTTGTCCAGGGTGATGGCCCGCACCTTGATACCGCTCGCCCGGCACAGGTCCATGCTGTAGCAGGACGCCAGCCGGCCGGAGAAGGAAACGATCAGCTCACCATAACCGGCCAGGGTCTCGATGAGCCGTTGCTCCCTGGCTTGAAAGGTCTGATCGTATCCTTGATTCAGCACGACAACATTGGCATCCATTACAACTACTCCGGATGATAAATTGGATACCATTTTGTGGTTACAAAGCTGAATAGACCCTTAAAGAATAAGGATAAAACCGTTTTTTATTTTAAATAGATTCAAGTGAGATGCATTTTAGCTGAGTAATAGCACCATGGACGATCGGCTCAGCCCACCATCAGATTGGTAAAAATTTCTGCTCAATCATGTATTTGCGGCACATCTTGGCGTCGGTGAACAGCAAACCCCGCAGCCCGAGCGCCTCGGCGGCGGCCACGTTGGCCGCACTGTCGTCGATAAACAGGCACTCCTCGGCCTTGAGATCGAACGACACCAGCAGGTAGCGATAGATGTCCGGCTCCGGTTTCATCATGCGCACCCGCGCCGACACCACCTTGCCACTGAAGAAGCGCCAGAACGGCTGATGCTGCTCCAGCCAGTCGATGCTGGCATGCCCCATGTTGGAGAGCGCATAGAGGACGTGACCAGCGCCGTGCAGCTCTTCGATGAGGCGTACCATGGCGGGATCCGGCAGAAGCGAGGCGGGTACCGCCTGCAAGATGGCGAGGTTTTGCGCAGCAGAGAGTCCGGTACGGGCCTCGGCCTGGCGCGCCATGGTGTGCAATGACAGAGTCCCCCTGTCCACCTCCAGCCAGTCCGGGTGGTTGAACAGCCGATCCGCCAGGATCTCTGCCTCTGCGGGCCCCATCACTGAGCTCACTATGGCCACCGGATCCCAGCTCACCACCACCCGTCCCAGATCGAAGATAATCGCCATCTCTCGCCTCCTGATCGTTTGCATTCATAGCGCTTGTTACATTGATAGCAAGGGGCCAATACGGCTCTGATGCGGCCCCGCTTGCCTGCTCCATACCCTGCCCCCTTCACCGGTCACGGGCAAGTTTTACTTGCATCGAACGTCCAAATCCCTTAATGCTTATGGCGTTACCTCAAGGACACACCCATGCACGCATCATTCTTCTTCGTTTTCTCGTTTATCCGGCCCACATGAGGGAAGGCCCTGTCGTCGCATGAACAGAAAACAAAGACGAATCGAGCCTCCCCTAGCGGAGGCTTTTTTTTGCACTCACCACCACAGAATACTTGGATAGGGAACCACAATGGCTACGCTCGACGAGATCAGACAGGACATAACCCAGTTGGATGAGGAGCTGCTCGCCCTGCTGGCCAAGCGCAAGACCCTCAGCATCGAGGTCGCCCGTGCCAAACAGGCCAACCCGCGTCCCATTCGCGACACCCAGCGCGAGCAGGATCTGCTGGTGGCCCTGATCCAAAAGGGGCGCCCCCTCGCCCTGGATGCCCAGTACATCACCCGCATCTACCACACCATCATCGAAGACTCTGTGCTCTCCCAGCAGGCCTATCTGCAGAGCCTGCTCAACCCGGAGCAGCAGGAGCCCATGACCAGCGTGGCCTACCTGGGCCCGCGCGGTTCCTATTCGAGCCTGGCCGCCCGCAAGTATCTGGCCCGCTACAAGGATCAGGTGATCGAGGTGAACTGCCAGAACTTCCGCGAGGTGCTGGATACGGTGGAGTCGGGCCGCGCCGCCTTCGGGGTGCTGCCCATCGAGAACACCAGCTCGGGCTCCATCAACGAGGTGTACGACGTGATGCAGCACACCACCCTCTCCATCGTCGGTGAGCTGACCTACCCCATAGAGCACTGCATCCTGACCGCGGTGCCGACCGATCTCGCCCGCATCAAGACCTTCTACGCCCATCCCCAGGTGTTCCAGCAGTGTTCCCATTATCTGAGCAAGCTGGAAGGGGCGCGCCACGAGATCTGCGACTCCTCCTCCAGCGCCATGATGAAGCGGCTGTAGTTCTCTTTCTGGTTCGCGAGCTGCTCGGCCAACACGTCCAGCCCATAGAGCTCGCCGCCGGCGGCGCTGCCGATGGCGGCCGCGTCCGGGCTTGCCAGCTCCTTGACCTTCATCATGGCGCTGGAGGA
>NZ_PGCP01000043.1 GCF_002812985.1 Aeromonas lusitana | reverse complement strand
TTGCCCATCACCACGCCACGGCCCACCATGCTCAGCATCTCGAAGTCGTTCATGCCATCGCCGAAGGCGACGGCCTGGGACATCTCCAGCCCGTTCTGCTCCAGCACGGCGCGTACGGCGTTGCCCTTGTGCACGCCACCGTGCATCACCTCCAGGCAGTCCGGCAGGGAGAAGGTGACATTGAGTCGATCACCATAATGCCGGTTGAGGTGTGCCTCGATCTCGAGCAGCTTCTCGTGCTCGCCGATGTAGAACACCTTGTTGACCTTGTCCGTCGGATGGGTGCGAAAATCGACCAGGCGGTAGGCGAAGCCGGACTCTTCATGGAACTGCAGGATCCTCGGCATCTCCTCTTCCACCAGCCACTCGTCCCCGTAGTAGACGTTGAGGTGAACGGAAGGGTCGCGCTCCAGGGTGATCAGCTCGGCGGCCACGCTCTCTGGCAGCGTCTGGTTGAAGATCAGCTGATCCTGCTTGTCATGCACCACGGCGCCATTGGAGGTGATGAGGTAGATATCCAGCCCCAGGGCATCGCGGATGCTGCGCACGTCCACATGGTGACGACCGGTGGCCACCACGAACTTGATCCCCTGATCGACCAGGCGGTGCAGGGTGTCACGGGTGCGGGGGGAGACCTGGTGCTGCCCGTTGAGCAGGGTACCATCGAGATCGGATACAACAGCCTTGAACATCATTACCTCAACATCAATTGAACGCCGGGGCAGTGTACCCCAGCGTTTTGCCGCACCCCATTTATTTAGGGATACAAAAAATAACCAGCCTTAGAAGCGGGCGAAGAAGTCCAGGGTCGCGGTCAGCGCCGGGATGCGCTGGGGATCGGCCTCGACGAACAGCTCGTGCCAGGCCCCCTCGATGCGCAGGGGCTTGCCGCCCTCGCAGCGAGCTTTGGCGCAAAACGCATCCTGGGCCAGGTTGTCGACTATGCCGTCATTCCCCGCCTGGATCAGCAGCAGCGGCGTCTTGATGCGATCGGCGTCGGCGATGGCGGCGTCCCCGGCGCCAATGCCTTCGCGGATCCAGTGGGCGGTGACACCGCCGAGCTTGATCTGCGGACGCTGCTCGTAGAGCTGGCGGAAGGACTGGTAGCGCGGTTCGCTGTGTGTCAGACCGTTGTCGGCAAACTCGTGGGAGACATAGCCGCCCTGGCTCGGCCCGTAGGGAGGTTCACCCCACCAGCTGCCGACCGTGTCCATGGTGGCGGCCAGCCCCTTGGCGAGCCACTTGGGCAGGCCGCCCAGGTTGATGCCCATCATGGGGGAAGAGAGCACGGCCGCCTCGATGTCATCCGGCCAGCGTTCCAGATAGCGGGCCGAGATGGCGCCCCCCATGGAGTGGGCCAGCAGGAACAGCTTGGCTGGCTTGTCCTGGGCTATCACCTCGTCGTGGAACTGCTTCAGATCCACCACATAGTCGTCGAAGCCTGCCACATAGCCCTTCTCGGGATCCGCCAGCAGGCGGCCGGAGAGGCCCTGGCCACGGTGATCGATGAGGTAGAGGCTGTAGCCCTGGCGCCACAGATCCCAGGCCAGCTCCTGATACTTGAGGTAGCTCTCGACCCGGCCGTTGACGATGAGGATGGCTCTGTCCACCTTGGCCTGGCGCAGGGCTGCGTAGCGGATGCTCACCCCGTCCTTGCCCTTGAACTCACCCTCGACTGCGTGGTCACGCCAGAAATCGGGCAGGGTCTGCTGGTGGAGGGCAGGCACCTCGGCCTCTGTGGTCAGCTGATAGGGGTTGTTCACGGCGAAGGCTCCGGCAGAAAACAGGGTCAGGGCCAGCAAGGGCAGGCAGTTAAATTTCATCGGATGGATACTCCATGTCCATAGGGTCTTCCTGTTGGGCGGCCCAGCCCTTGCGGGTCAGCTGCATCTGCTGCCACCAGGCCTCGTCCGCCAGGATCTCGCCAGCCGGTCCGAGCTGCGGGTAGGGCATCTCCTTCTCTTTGCAGAGCTGGGCATAGATGGGATAGCCCCCCTCGAACAAGATGCTGTTTTGCTCTTCCAGACTGAGGGGGCAGCCGCGCTGATAGCAACCGGCCAGCTCCCGTTGACGCTGGGCCTCGTACAGGATAGCGGCAGCGGCCACCGAGACGTTGAGAGACTGCACCATGCCCACCATGGGGATGAGGATATGATGATCGGCCAGGGCCAGCGCCTCTTCGCCGATGCCGTGTTTCTCCTGGCCCACCAGGATGGCGGTGGGCTTGGTGTAGTCGATGGTGCGAAAGTCCACCGAGCTCTCCGACAGGTGGGTCGCCAGGATCTGCATGCCGGCAGCCTTCAGCTCGCCGACGGCGGAGCCTATGTCCGGGTGCAGCTTCACATCCACCCAGTTCTGGCTGCCGCGGGCGGTACCCTTGCGCTTGTGGATCCAGGTCTTGGGCCAGACAGCGTGCACGCGATGGATGCCGATGGCATCGGCGGTGCGCACTATGGCGGCCAGGTTGTGGGGCTTGTGGACCTCTTCCATGCAGACGGTCAGGTCGAGTTGACGCATGGCCAGCATGTCGGAAATCCGTTTAAAGCGTTCAGGAGTCATGGCAGTTTCTATACGGTGAGGCGGGTGGACTCTTCTCGTGCACAGGGAGGCTCGCACCGGACGGGCGCCGGGCCTGGCTGTCACTGATACACTCGAAGCGTTCGAAAATCATGGGCTGTCTCTGTAAAAGCAGCAGGCGGCTTGCGCCGCCTGTGTTCAGTTCTTCTGTCGGCTCACCCTGAGCACGTTGGGCATCACCCGGATCTTGCGCATGATGTTGGCAAGGTGGATTCGGCTCTTGGTGGTGATGAGCAGGGTGACCAGATAGACCCGGCCGTCCTTCTCTTCCGTGCTGATGGCGTGGATGTTGGCACCGGTGGCCGCGATCACGTTGGCCAGCTCCGCCAGCGCCCCCTGATGGTTGACGATCTCGATGCTGATGCCGGTGCGGAACTCCTGCTCCTGCTCCTTGTCCACTTCCCACTGCACCGGCAGGTACTTGTCCGGCTCGCGGCTGTAGCCCTTGATGTTGCGGCAGGACTCCTGGTGGATCACCAGCCCCTTGCCTGGGCTGATGTGGGCAATGATGGCGTCCCCCGGGATCGGGCGGCAGCAGTTCGCGAAGGTGACCAGCATGCCGTCGGCACCCTTGATCGGCATCTTCTTGCTGCTGGATTTCGGCTGCTCTTCCGGCGGCAGCTCATCCCCCAGCATGCGGCGCGCCACCATGACGCTCATGGCGTTGCCGAGGCCCACATCGGCCAAGAGGCCCTGCAGGTTGTCGTGCTTGGTGTCGGCCAGCACCTGCTTGATGCGTGGCTCCGGGATGTCTTCGATGTTTTTGGCGCCCAGCGCATGGTTGAGCAGGCGGCGACCCAGCACCACGGACTCCTCGGTGCGCAGGTTCTTCAGGAACTGGCGGATCTTGGAGCGGGCCTTGGTGGTCACCACGAAGTTGAGCCAGGCCGCGTTTGGGCGAGCGCCGGGGGCTGTGATGATCTCCACCGTCTGACCCGAATGCAGCGGGCTGCTCAGCGGGTAGGGGTGACGGTCGACCCGGGAGCCCACGCAGGCGTGGCCTATGTCGGTGTGCACCGTGTAGGCGAAGTCCACCGGGGTGGCGCCGGCGGGCAGCTCCATGATGCGACCTTCGGGAGTGAAGACGTAGATCTCGTCCGGGAACAGGTCCGTCTTGACCCCTTCGATGAATTCGAACGAGCTGCCGGCGCTCTGCTGCAGCTCCAGCAGGCTCTGCATCCAGCGCTGGGCGCGGATCTGGGCTGTGGTGCCCGAGCTGTCACCATCCTGTTTGTAGGCCCAGTGGGCGGCAACCCCCTTGTCGGCCATCTGATCCATGAACTCGGTGCGGATCTGTACCTCCACCGGGACCCCGTGGGGGCCGACCAGGGAGGTGTGCAGGGACTGATAGCCGTTGCTCTTGGGGATGGCGATGTAATCCTTGAAGCGACCGGGACGGGGCTTGTAGAGGCTGTGCATCTGACCCAGCACCCGATAGCAGGTATCTATGTCTTTCACTCGCACTCTGAAAGCATAAATATCCATCACTTCATGGAATTGCAGTTCTTTCTTCTCCATCTTGTTGTAGATGGAGAACAGGTTCTTCTCTCGACCGCTCACCTGACAGTCGATGCCGGCTTCCCGCAGTCGGCCCTCTATCTCGCTGTGGATGGAGTCGATGATTTCCCGGCGATTGCCGCGGGCGCGGCGCACCGATTCCCGCAGCACCCGGGAGCGCATGGGGTAGAGCGCCTCGAAGCCGAGCTCTTCCAGCTCGTTTTTCATGGTGTGGATGCCGAGCCGGTTGGCGATGGGGGCAAAGATTTCCAGGGTTTCGCGGGCGATGCGGCGACGCTTGTCCGGGCGCAGTGAGCCCAGGGTCCGCATGTTGTGGGTGCGGTCGGCCAGCTTGATCAGGATGACCCGGATATCCTGGGTCATGGCCATCATCATCTTGCGGAAGTTTTCGGCCTGGGCCTCTTTGCGATCGCGGAATTTCAGCTTGTCGAGCTTGGAGACGCCGGACACCAGCTCGGCGACGGCAATGCCGAACTGTTCGGCGAGGTCGTCCTTGGTGACTGGGGTGTCTTCGATGACGTCGTGCAGCACGGCGGCCATCAGGGTCTCATGGTCCAGACGCATGTCACCCAGAATACGGGCAACGGCAACCGGGTGGGTGATATAGGGCTCGCCACTGGACCGCATCTGGCCCTGGTGAGCGTCACGGGCCACCACATAGGCTTGCCTGAGCTTCTCGACCTGCTCGGATGGCAGGTAGGAACTGGCTATTTCTTTAAGGTTTTCAAATAAATACAAGACAGTCCCCGCAGCGGTGAAACGGCAATCCGTGGAATTGAGGGTATGCCCCTGAGTTTGCGAGGTTTTCGAGCGGTTGTAAATGGGAAGAACAGTCGGCACCCGGGCGGGTGCCAACCGGAAAAATGACTTAACCGCGACCTTCGGCGATGGCAGCAACGGCAGCCAGCTCGGCGGCTTCCTGCTCTTGCTGCTCGTAACGGTCCTGGGTATCCATCACCTGGTTGTTCACCAGACCCAGTTCGATCTCGCGCAGGGCGATCACGGTCGGCTTGTCGTTTTCTTCGTCGACCAGGGGATCTTTACCTTGTACCGCGATTTGACGGGCGCGGCGCGCGGCGACCAGCACCAGGTCAAAACGGTTACCTACCTGTTTTACAGCATCTTCTACAGTAACGCGTGCCATGCAGGACTCCAGTGTTTGGGCTTTCTCGGTTTAAAAAAGCGGTGTTTAAAAATGACGCAAAAGTTTACTTGTTTTTGGCCTATTCTGCCAGTAGCTGTTGCAGCAAGTTTTGTTGGGCTTGCTGTTGCTGGCGTAATTCCAGGCGTTGGCACTCGATAATGGCCCTGAGCTGGAACAGTGCCTGCTCAAAGTCTTCGTTGATAATGACATAGTCATACTCGTCGTAGTGCACCATTTCGGCAATGGCTTTCTCCATCCGGCCCTTGATCACCTCGGCGCTGTCCTGACCACGACCGATCAGGCGCTGCTCCAGCTCGGCGCGGCTGGGGGGCAGGATGAAGATGGACTTGGTCGGCATCTGTTTGCGGATCTGGCGGGCGCCCTGCCAGTCGATGTCGAGGAAGACGTCTATGCCCTGGGCCAGGCAGGCCTCGATGGCGGCGCGGGAGGTGCCATAGTAGTTGCCGAACACCTCGGCCCACTCCAGGAAGTCACCACGTTCGATCAGCGCCTTGAACTCTTCCACCGCCACGAAGTGGTAATGCACCCCGTGCTGTTCGCCGGGACGGGTGGCGCGGGTGGTGTGGGAGACGGAGAGCTGCATCTTGCCTGCGTCGTTGTGCTTGGTCAGCAAGGCGTTGAGCAGGCTGGACTTACCGGCCCCGCTCGGGGAGGAGATGATATAGAGAGTGCCTTGTTGCGCCATGTCTGTACCTTTATACGATGACCGTGTTTTGGTTGTAGCAGAGGCTGCCGTCTCATGCCCGAAAGGGAGACAGTCGCTCGCAAAACGCGGAAAAATCAGAGTCAGGGGGATGTAAAGGCGGCGAATTTTAGCAGATGGTGGCGAATAAAAAAACGGCCGGAATCATATTCCAGCCGATCTAAAGTATTCGTAGCTTGCTGCGGGAGCGTCACCCACAGGCAGTTATTTTGCCTAGTGTGTTGGTGTTGGGCCAGCAGATTATCCCAGTCTCAGGCTTCGGGATTTTCGAGTTTTGTGCCGCCCGGCAGCTGGTGTTCGGCGCAGATCTTATCGAAGGCGGCGATGACGCTCTCCTGGCTTATCTTGGCCATGGCATCCGGATCCTTGAGGCGGGTGCGCCAGTCGAGCTCGGCCAGCGGCTTGCCGGTCTCCTGCTCGATGAGCTCCTGATAGACGCTGACCGCATGGTCGCGGCACAGATAGGGGCCGGTGCGATCCGGGTTGTGATGGGCATAGAGGCCGATGACGGGGGTGCCGGCCAGGGTCGCCATGTGGGTGGGGCCCGTGTCCGGTGCCAGTACCAGGCTGGCTTCTTTAATCAGTGCCAACAGCTGCTTGAGGTTGGTCTGCCCCACCAGATCCACCGGCTTGCTCTGGCTGAGCCGCGCTATATCTGCCGCCAGATCCCGCTCCAGCTTGGCCGGGCCGCCGCACAGATAGACCTGGAATCCCTTGCCTGCGGCATGGTCGGCCAGGGCGGCATAGCCCTCGGCCGTCCAGTTCTTGAAGGCCTTGCTGGCGGCGGCGCAGATGAGCAGGGTTGGTTTGCCGGCGATCTTCTCCCGGGCCCAGGCTTGGTGCTCTGCGCTGATGGGTAACTGCCAGTCCGGGGTCAGCTCCCGGATGCCGAGCTCCTTGGCGAAGGCGAGGAAGCCGTCCAGCACATGGGGGGAGGCGGGAGAGGGCACCTTGTGGTTGGTGAACAGCCACTGACCGTCGCTGGCCCGCGCCTTGTCGAAGCCGAGCCTGACCTTGGCACGGATGCCGAGGGTAGCGATGCTGGCACGCAGGGCGGCCTGCAGGTGCAGCAGGGCATCGAAGCGACGCCCCTCGAGCTTTTGCCACAGCTCGCGATAGCCGCGCCAGCCCTTGCTCTTGTCAAACGCTATGACTTCCACCCCGGGCAGGCCGGCAAAAAGTGTCGCTTCGATTTTCCCGGTGATCCAGGTGATGCGGGTCTCTGGCCACGCCCGCTGGATGACGCGCACCAGCGCCAATGCGTGGCAGCAATCCCCGATGGCGGAGAGGCGCAGGATGCAGATGGAAGACGGTGGCGTTTGGAACAACGGCATGATGTGGCGCAATGGTGGCAGAATGGATGGATGGCATTATGCAAACTCCCTTGTGGATTGTAAAATTGCGCCAGTTGACCTGCCAGGCAGGCGCGCCCCTTGTATTGCATGCTCGCACCCGCGTCAT
Organism: Aeromonas lusitana; assembly: GCF_002812985.1. GTDB lineage: Bacteria > Pseudomonadota > Gammaproteobacteria > Enterobacterales > Aeromonadaceae > Aeromonas > Aeromonas lusitana. The sequence goes on along the minus strand of NZ_PGCP01000043.1, from coordinate 25,005 downwards.
CGCACTCACTCTCGACCGGAACATTCATGATGTTGAAACAGACAGTCCATAACCAGATCTGTTGGTATGCCGAAGGGGCTTTTCGCGACCCTTCTCCCCTGTTGTTCGACCCGGCCTGGTGGCAGACCCATCGTCAGGTGGTGGGCTCCTCCATCGGTCGCGGGGTGACCTGGTTTGTGAAGGATGAGTCGCGCCATCTGGTGCTGCGCCACTACTATCGCGGCGGCATGGTGGGCAAGGTGGTGCGGGATCGCTTCTGGTTCGAAGGGGTGGAGACCAGCCGCGCCATGGCCGAATACAGCCTGCTGGCGCAACTGAGCGAGCAGGGCCTGCCGGTGCCGCGCCCGTTTGCGGCCCGCATGGTCAAGCAGGGTCCCTTCTATCGTGCCGATATCCTGATCGAGCGCATTCGTGGCGCCAAGGATCTGGTGGCCCTGCTCAAGCAGGGCAGCATCGCCTGCGAGGTGTGGCACAGAGTGGGCCAGACGGTGCGCCAGCTGCACGATGCCGGCGTCTATCACGCGGATCTCAACAGCCACAACCTGCTGCTCGATAAGGAGGGCAAGGTGTGGGTGATCGATTTCGACAAGGGGGGGATCCGCTCACCCGGCAGCTGGCAGCAGGCCAATCTGGAGCGCCTGCTGCGCTCCTTCAACAAGGAATCCCAGCTGCATACCAGCTTCCACTTCGTGCCGGAGAACTGGCAGGCCTTGATGGCGGGCTATCAGGGGAAGGCTGGCTGAGCAGCGATTGGATACCCGTTTGCACCACGTTCTGGCGTGCAGGCGGGTGTTGGCGATGGCGACCGAGGAAAAGCGGATTGAGCCTGTTGCTCGGTGTCAGGGCCAATGTTACTTATTGAGCAGATATTAAAATCCGGTGTTGAGGCGCGTGATGGAAAGGTATGAGACTCCCTGGGTAGAGAACGTGACCCGACTGGATATGTCCCTTATGACGAGTGTCATGGCGATGCTGGAGGCCGGGATCTGGACCTGGTCGGCGGAGCAAGGGCTGAGGCGGGATCCCTCCTGCCTGCAACTGCTGGGGCTGAGCGGGGACGAGCTGGACGATCTCGGCTGGCTGGCGCGGGTACACCCGGACGACGGGGCCCGACTGGAAGAGGCCATCCGGGCGTGCCAGCGAGGGGAGAGCGGCGGCCTGCGGCTCGAATACCGGATCCTGCATCATCAGGGTCACTATGTGCGGCTGGAGGAGCGGGTGCGGCGAGACGTCGATGGCACCTTGCTGGGGGTGGTGCGCCACCTGGATGCCAGCGCGGCGCAGCAGGATGACCGCCACGACACGGATCCCCTCACCGGACTCGAGAGCCGCAGTCACTTCGAGCTGCTGTTGGATGAGCGGTTGGCCAGCGAGAGCGGCAGCTTCTGTCTGTTGCAGTTCACCGTGGATCACCGCAGCAAGATACTGCAGCTGTTTGGCGAGGTGGCCTGTGACGCCATGCTGGCGAAACTGGCCCGCATCGTGCGCCACGAGCTGCGCCGGGAAGATCCCTTCGCCCGCTGGGACGAGGATGGCTTCATCCTCATGCTGTCCCAGACCGATCGCCTGAGCGGCCTGGAAATTGCCGAGCGGCTGCGCCTCGAGATCGCCGATGCCAGCCTGCTGCCCGAGCGACCCGTGACCGTCAGCATAGGCCTGGTGCAGAGCCAGAATGCCGAGCAGATCGATCACCTGCTGGCCCGGCTGGCCTCCTGTCACGGTCAGGCCAGGCGGGAACACAATTCTGTCGTCGGTTGATTTTTAGTCAGTGCTCACTCACCGGCTGATGCCGGTGGGACGAAAGAGGGCCCGCATTGGCAGGCCCTCTTTCGTCGGTTGAATCGTCAGTCCACACTGCGCGTCGGCTGGCGCTTGTGAGGCCAAAGAAGGCCAGCATTGGCAGGTCTATCGGCTGGCTGATCGTCAGTCCGCACTGCGAGCAGGCTGACGTTGGCAAACCCAGAGAGAGGCCAGCATCAGCAGGCCCCCTATGGTGAGCCTGAGCAAGTCTGTGTCCTTGCCCCAGAGTGTGAGATTCACCAGCAGACCCGCCGGGATCAGGGCGTTGTTCATGATGGCCAGCACGCCGCTGCTGACCAGGGTCGCCCCCTTGTTCCACAGGAAGTAGCCTAGCCCGGATGCTCCCACCCCCAGCCAGAGCAAGATGCCCCACTGCAGGTTGCTGGTGGGGTATTGGGGCTGGCCCAGCAGCAGCCAGGCGGGCAGGGCGATCACCAGGGCCCCCAGATAGAAGCAGCCGAACACCGCGAGCTGGGGTGGCTGCTCCTTCTCCCGCGCCAGCAGCACCTTGTAACCCACCTGGCCGATGGCGAAGCAGAGGTTGGCCCCCTGCACCACCAGGAATCCCATCACATAGCTCTCGGTCAGGCCGTCGAAGCGGATGACAGCCGCTCCCAGCACGGCCAGCAGGGCTCCCCACAGGTAGACGGGTTTGAACCTGGACTCCAGCAGATCGTGGATCAGGGTCACATAGATGGGAGTAAAGATGGTAAACACCAGCACTTCCGGCACCGTCAGCAGCAGGAAGGAGTGGTAATAGAACAGATACATGATGCCGAGCTGGGTGGCCCCGAGGGCCATCAGCTTGGCCACCAGATCGGGCCTGAGCCAGCGGCGACGCAGGAAGGGCAGGAACACCAGGCTGGCGAGGGCGATGCGGGTCAGTACGGAGAAGTAGGCGTCCACCTGGCCGGCGAGGTAGACCCCGATCAGGCTGAAGGAGAAGGACCAGAGCAGGGTGACCCCTATCAAGTAGTTCATGTGATTGAATTGTCGTCAGTTGTCAATTTGGAGGGCGCTATGATGGCCGAGTTGGACGTCACGATCCAGCGTTTATGGGACCTGTTGCCACAGATCGGAGCATTTGCCTTCGAGGCGAGCAACGGGGCGGGATCCGCCACCGACTGGAACGGTCGGGGCGAGGGAGAGGTGCGGGTGACCGATCACCAGGGTGGCTGGCTGTTTGCCGAGCAGGGCCGTTACACCACGCCCCATGGCCGGGAGCTTGCCATGCACAACCGCTTCTGGTGGCAGCGGGGGGCGCAGGGGATCAGCCTGTCCCACCTGCGCCATGAGGCGCCTGTGCTGCTGTTCGAGCTGCAACCCAGTCCTGACGGGCGCTGGCTCACCGCCGAGCCGCACCTGTGCGGTCTGGATCACTACAGCGCCGAGCTGACGCCAAGCGAGGGCGGTTTTCTACTCAGCTGGGAGATAACCGGTCCGCGCAAGAACGAGCGGCTCGAGTACCGCTATGACTTGGCATCCATGGGCTAGTGAGTCTCACCTGTTGCCAAGCTGGCACTGAGGGTTCCCTCCTGTTGGAGAGGTGTTTGAGAGCGACCATGGCGAGCAGCCATAAAAAAACCGGCGCAGAGCGCCGGTAGAGGGGACAAATCGGAGGTTTTTGTTAAAACGGTCCCAAAAAACAGGAGAGACAGGCTCTCGTCACACATTCAGTGCTGCCACTCAGGCATTCAGGGCATAGCTCAGCATGGCCTGCAGCTTGCTGTCGAAGAACCAGGGCAGGGTCAGCAGCAGCAGGCCGAGCAGTCCGGCCAGCCGGTGCTTGTATTGCCAGCCGGCGATCAGTACCAGACCGCCGCACAGGGTGGTCAGGATGCCTGACATGGGGTCGCCTCCCGCTGGGCGCGACGTTGCTGGGCCCACTGGTTGAGGGCTACCGAACCCAGGATCAGCGCCAGCGCCACGCCTGTGGTGGACTGGATCTGCTCACCGAGGAAGAGGGCACCCAGCATGACGCCGAACAGCGGCACCAGGTAGTTGCTGAAGGAGGCAAAGGTCGGGCCCGCCTTCTGGATCAGCGCCATGTAGAGGAAGTAGACCAGGCCGGTACAGAAGACCCCGAGCACCACGACGGCGCTGATGGTCTGGGTGCTCGGCACGGTCAGGGCGCTCAGATCGGTCACGAAGGGCGCGGCTAGCAGCAGCTGCACGGCGGAGGAGATCAGGATGTTACGGGCCACCACGACCGGGTGGTCCTTGGCGAAGCGCTTGATCATCAGCAGGCCGATGGCGAAGCAGCTGGCGCCGAACAGGATGGCGACGGCGCCGAGCAGGCCTGCATCCATGCCGTTGGACAGCTTAGGCCAGAACAGTACCAGCACGCCGATGAAGCCGATGACCACGGAGAGCAGGCCACCCTTGGTGATTTTTTCACCATAAACTAACAGAGGTGCCATCAAGATGGTGACAAAGGGGATACAACCCATCACCACGGCGGCGATGGCACTGTCCACGTATTGCTGACCCCAGGCGACCATGATGAAGGGGATGGTGGCGTCGAGCAGGGCGATCCACATGTAGGTGCGCCAGGGGGTGTGCTCGCTCTTGAGGCGCATGAACAGGCAGAGCAGACCCAGGGTCAGGCTGCCGCACAGGGCACGAATGGCGGCCACCATGATGGGGGGCAATTCGGCCACGGCCTGATGCATGAAGATGAACTGGGAGCCCCACAACAGGCCGATCGCCAGCAACAACAGATAGCTACGCATTTTAATCTCCGATGTAATTCGCCCGCGCATTCTATGCAATCTGCTACTATGCCTTAAATGAATTGTCGTCATTCGACTATGGCTAATATCGATGGAACAACCCCTCTCCCGTCTCGATCTCAACCTGCTCACCGTGTTCGACATGCTGATGCAGGAGCGCAACGTCACCCGTGCCGCTGAACGGCTGCACCTATCCCAGTCCACTGTCAGCCACGCCCTCGGACGGTTGCGCAACGCGCTGGATGACCCCCTGTTTGTCATGAGCCGGCGGGAGATGATGCCCACGGATCGCGCCAAGGCGCTGGCCGGGCCGGTACGCCAGGCCCTGGCCATGCTGGAGCAGGGGCTGCGCCAGGCGAAGGGCTTTGAACCCGCCAGCGCCCAGCGGGTGTTTCGCATCGCCACCCCTGGCTCGGTGGAGCACGGCCTGGTGCCGCCCCTGGTGGAACGGATGCACCAGCTGGCGCCGGCCTGCCGGTTGGAGGTGTGCGAGCTGGCGAACAGCGATTACGAGCGGGAGCTGGAGAAGGGGGAGCTGGATCTGGTGATCGGGTTCGCCGATGCCAATCATCTCTCCCCCCGCTTGTGGCGTGAGGAGTGGTTCACCAATCCCCTGGTCTGCCTGTCACCGCTCGGCAGTGCCCTGCCGGACGTGCTGGGGCCGGGGGAGCTGGTGAGCCGCCCCCACATCTACACCTCCAGCTGGGGTCACAGCCAGGCCATGGTGGAGCTCTGGCTGGCGCGCTTCGGGGTGGCGCGGGAGCTGGGGGCCAGGTTGCCGAGCTTTATGGCGGTGCCGCAGCTGATGGCGACCGGTCGCTATCTGGTGGTGGTGCCCGAGATGATAGGGCGCCACTTCTGCCGCTACTATCCGCTGCGACTCCATCAGCTCGAACCCGCCATCCCCATCGTCTATCTGATGGCGGGTCATCCCTTGAGCGCCCATGACGAGGCGATCGGCTGGTTCAAGAGCCTGCTGCACCTGCTCGCCTTCGAACGCTACGGCGCGGCTGCCCTTGGCACGCCGGCTCAGCGCAACCCGGCGAAGTAATCCAGCCCCATGGCACTCTTGACCTCGGCCAGCACCTCGTCGGTGAGGGCCCGAGCCTCTAGCGTGCCTTGATGCAGCAGCGCCAGCAGCTGACCCTTGTCGGCGATGGCCGCCAGACGTCGCGCCCGCATGGGGGCGAGCAGGGTCTGCAGGCAATCGTTCAACACCTGCTTGCAGCGCATGTCACCGAGGCCGCCGCCTTGGTAGTGGGCCTTCATCTCCGCCACCAGCGCCTTGTCCGGGTGGAAGGCATCCAGATAGGCGAATACCGTATTGCCCTCCACCTGACCGGGATCGCTCACCCTGAGGTGATTCGGGTCCGTGTACATGGCGAACACCGCCTGTTTCACCTCATCCGCCGACATGCCGAGCTCTATGGTGTTGCCGAGGGACTTGGACATCTTGGCCTTGCCGTCGATGCCGGGCAGGCGACCCGTGTCGCTCAGGATCGGCTGGCACTCGGTCAGCACCTCTTTGCCGACCAGCGTGTTGAAGCGGCGCACTATCTCGTTGGTCTGCTCCAGCATGGGCAGCTGATCTTCCCCCACGGGTACATGGGTGGCGCGAAATGCCGTGATGTCGGCGGCCTGGCTGACCGGGTAGACCAGGAAGCCGGCGGGCAGGCTGCGCTCGAACCCTTTTTGCTGGATCTCGGCCTTCACAGTGGGGTTGCGCTCCAGCCGGGCGACGCTGACCAGGTTCAGGTAGTAGCAGGTCAGCTCGGCTAGGGCGGGCAGGGCGCTCTGCAGGCAGAAGGTGGTTTTGGCGGGATCCAGGCCGGCGGCCAGGTAGTCGGCCATCACCTCCAGCACGTTGTCGGTCACCTTGGCCGGGTTGTGGCCGTTGTCGGTCAGCGCCTGCAGATCGGCGATCATCACGAACTGGCGGTAGTGGGACTGGGCTTCCACCCGCTGGCGCAAGGAGCCGACGTAGTGGCCTATGTGCAGTTTGCCGGTGGGTCTGTCGCCAGTCAGTATGATGGGGTTATGCATGTCACTCTCTCCGATGGGGGTGGGCCGGGAGGCGACAAAGGGATGAAAACAATTGACCGCCTCTCGGCGGTCACGGTGTTTTCTGTTGAAAATTTCACATAGAAAAGCGGTGCCGCCTGTTTAGGAGCAGCACCACCAGTTGTTGTGATTAAAAGCGGTCGTGTTCATGGTTAAACAAGCTACGCCCGTTTGATCACTTCTGCAAGGGGACGACCAGCAGATCGCAGGGCACAGTGTTCATCAGCTGGCGCGCGCTCGAGGTGAGCAGGCTCCAGAAGCTCTGGCGATGGCCGCACACCAGCAGGTCTATCTGGTAATCCTTGACCGCCTGATTGACCCGCTCACTGAGATCGCCGCAGATCACCAGCTTCTTCTCGATGGGGTAATCCACCGAGGCCAGGAAGGTCTCCAGCTTCTCCTTCGCTTCGGCAATCACCTGATCCTGCACGTTGTCGATGTCGATATCGATCATCTCGGTGTAGAGATCCTTGAGGTCCACATCCACATGGATCACCGACAGCTTGGCGCCGTTGGAGCGGGCCCGGTCGACCGCCTTCTCGATCACCTTGCGGTTGTCTTCCGACAGGTCGATCGCGGCCAGTACGTGTTTGTAATAGGTTCCATTCATGGGAGTTCTCCTCATCGATCCTGAGTCCACTATACCAATGTCTGCTGAAACTAAAACGACCCTGTCGTCACAATGTGCCGCATTGGTGTGGGTTTCTTGTGAATCCAAGTGGCCACGGGGCAGCAAGTATTGCATATAAATTAGACAAAAATATGAAGCCGATCACGACCCGGCTATTGCCCCGCCAGGGTCGGGGGAATAGGATGTGCCCGTGCTTCGCAATGAACACAAAACAATAAAAAGCATCTGAATACCGCTTTGGGGAGCCTAGTGCTCCCTCTTGTTTTTCTGCCTTCCTTTCTCCGCTCCGTACCCCTTCATATCAAGGTAATCTGCCCCGTCATGGCTATGCTGTAGCCAGTTCCATCGGAGATCTCCCATGATTGTTCATCCTCAGATCCAGGGCTGCGTCGCCCGCAATTGCCATCCCATCGGCTGCCGCGCCGCGGTCGCCCAGCAGATCGCCAGCGTCAGGGCGGCAGGCAGCTTCAACGGGCCCAAGCGGGTGCTGGTGCTGGGAGCCTCGTCCGGTTTCGGACTGGCGTCCCGCATCGCCCTGGCGTTCGGGGCCGGTGCCGACACCATAGGCGTCTCGTTCGAGCGGGGGCCGTCGGACAAGGGGCTCGGCAGCGCGGGCTGGTACAACAACATCTGGTTTCGCCAGGCGGCGGAGCAGGCCGGGCACATTGCCATCAACCTGATCGGCGATGCCTTCTCGGACACAATGCGCCAGCAGGTGATCGAGACGATACGCCAGCAGCTGGGGCAGGTGGATCTGGTGATCTATTCCCTGGCGAGCGGCATTCGGGTGATGCCGGATGGCACTCAGGTGCGCTCCGTGCTCAAGACCACGGGCCAGCCATTCACCGGCTGGGGGCTGGATCTGGAGCACGACGCCCTGGTGCAGCAGACCCTGGCAGCGGCCAGCCCGGAGGAGATCCGCGACACCGTCACCGTGATGGGGGGCGAGGACTGGCAACTCTGGCTGCAGGCGCTACAGCAGGCGGATTGTCTGTCTAAAGGCGTTCAGGCAGTGGCTTATTCCTATATCGGACCTGAATCCACCTATCCTATCTACCGGGATGGCACCATTGGCTATGCCAAGGAGCACCTGCACGCCACCGCCGAGACCATCAATCTGCAACTGGCCGAGCTCGGTGGCCATGCCTGGGTGTCGGTGTGCAAGGCGCTGGTGACCAAGGCGAGCGCCTATATCCCTGTGTTGCCCGTCTACCTCGGCCTGCTGATGGGGGTGATGAAGGAGCGCGGGGTGCATGAGGGCTGCATCGAGCAGATGCAGCGGCTGTTCGCCGGCAAGATGTACGGGCCACAAGGAGTGGTGGCCGATGGCAACCGCTTGATCCGGATGGACGATCGCGAGCTGGACCCGGCCATCCAGGCGGCGGTTTCCACCCTCTGGTCCAAGGTGACGCCGGACAACTTCCACGGCCTCGGGGATTTTGCCGGGCTGAAGCGGGACTTCATGCAGCTCAACGGCTTCGAGTTGCCCGAGGTCGACTACGGGGCGCCGGTCAACGAGTCGGCCCTGGCCGAGCTGGTGCCCTGATCCCGCCGAGCACTCGGCCGCGCCCGTCAGGCGACTGAGCGGGTCAGGCGACGCTGCTGGTCAGCTCGGACAGCATGTCGGGAGCTGCCGCCAGAATGATCTGGCTAGGGCCCTGACGTTTTGTCTGATGCCTGGCCATCCGACGCTCACTGTCTGAGCGGGTCAGGCGACGCTGCTGGTCAGTTCGGACAGCATGTCGGGGGCTGCCGCCAATATGGTCTGGTTGCGGCCCTGCCGCTTGGCCTGATACATGGCCATGTCGGCCCTGTGGATCAGCTGGCTCAGGCTGTCGTCGGCGGGGCAGCGCTCCGCCACCCCTATGCTGATGGTCATGTGAGGGGCGGCCAGGTATTCAATCCGGCTCCTCAGCTGCTCGGCCAGCCGCCAGCAGGTAGCGCCGTCCAGCGGCATGGCCACCAGAAACTCCTCTCCTCCCCAGCGTCCTATCTGCTGCAGGTCCGGCGCCCAGCTCTTGAGCGCCTGCGCCAGCTTCTGGATGGCGCGATCGCCGGTCTGGTGGCCGTGCCTGTCGTTGATCTGCTTGAAGTGATCTATGTCGATGATGAGCAGGGTCAGCGGCTCGTTCAGCTGCCACTGTTGCTCCAGCTGCTCCAGCAGGGCGCGCCGGTTCGGGAGCCCGGTCAGCTGATCGAAGGTGGCGAGCTTGTAGAGGTGGCGAGCGTTGCGGTGCAGCCTGCGGGTGGCAAAGCCGAGCAGGATCAGGGCGCCGGCCAGCAGCACGACCAGCAGCAGCTGATAGTAGCGGGCACTCTGCTGATACAGCAGTTGCTGACGCTTGCGATCGTTCTCCTGCTGCAACGCCCGGTTGTTGGCCTCGCTGCGGGCCAGCTCCATCTCGGCCTGGAAGGCACTGGCGTGCTGGCTCAGGGTCTGGTTGAAGTGCTGCTTGTAGCTCTGCATGTACTCGGTCATGACCCTGTATGCCTCCGGGTAGCGCCCCAGATCCGCCAGCAAGCGAGCCTGCAGCGCCTTGCCCTCTATGCTGGTGGGCCCGGGTCGGGTGGTCAGCAATTGCAGGGCGAGCTGCTTCTCCCCGCGCCCCTGCAGCGTCCTGGCCCGGGTTTCGGTCAGGCGGGATCCGGCCTGCGGGTAGCCGAGTCCCTGATAGATGGTCTGCGCCTCGTTCAGGCTGCGCCAAGCAGAACCCCATTCGGCCAGCGCGTTGAAGGCCATGGCCTGATAGCCGAGCACGATGGCGCGATAATCCGGCGACAACCCAGGGGTGCCCAGCAGGGCATCCAGCAACTTTTTCGCCCGGGCCGGCTGGTCCATGTCGATGTAGAGCCGCGCTATGTTGGCCTTGATGATGGCCTGGCTGTTGGGCTCGTTCAGCCGCACCATCAGCCGCAGGGCATCCTGATAATAGGTTTCTGACTCCTGATAGAGGCTGAGATCGGCATAGAGGTTGCCAAGGGTCATCAGCAGGCGGGCGCATTGCAGCAGGGAGAGGGGAGTTTCGGGTTCTTGCTGTTTGAGGTGATAGGCGGTCTTGAGCTCGCCGATGGCTTCTTTGAGCTGCTGGGTGCGGTAGAGGGCCAGGCCATTCAAGGCATGCCACTCCGACAGCTGCACCGGGTGACCGACGAGGTCGGGTTCGAGCTGTGCCAGCAACTTGAGGGCCTGCTGGGGCGCCTCCGTGTCCAGGGTGAGGGCTATCTGCTGCAACCGGAAGTCCAGCAGGCGCATGGTCTCCTGGCGGGCGCTGGCCAGGGCGCGAGCGCGGGCATTGTCCTGCAGGGCCTCCGGGTGGCGGCCCAGTGCCGCCTTGGCCAAAGATCTGGCGTGGAACAGCTCCATCTCCTGGTGAGGCTCGGCGTCGAGACGCTGCAAATAGCCGACGGGATCGCGCGCCGCCGCTAATTCAGCCTCTTCGAACAGGGGGGGGGCGGCCTGCAACTGGGTCATCCAGAGCAGTACCAGAGCCATCACCAATCTCATTGAATCTTCTTCCTGACCATTGGCGCCATCATAGAGGCTGGGTCCGGGTACACCATACTTCTTTGCTTCTCTATACCCGTATGGGGGTCAGGATGAGAGCTCTCCAGGTCACAACTGCGACCCTGGATCGAAGTGAACAGTTGATTCGCGATGCAACTGTGGTGACAATCTGAACCACATCACCCTGGAGAATCATCATGTTGGCCAAAGCCATGATCGAGAAGTTGAACGAGCAGATTAATCTGGAATTCTATTCATCCAATCTCTACCTGCAGATGAGCGCCTGGTGTGAGGACAAGGGCTTCGAAGGGGCGGCGAACTTCCTGCGCCAGCACGCCGTCGAGGAGCGCCAGCACATGGAGCGCCTGTTCACCTACGTGAGCGAGACCGGTGCCATGCCTGTACTGGGAGCGATCGAGGCTCCTCCCCACGAGTTCAACTCTCTCGGCGACATCTTCCGTACCACCCTGGAGCACGAGTACCACATCACCAAGTGCATCAATGGCTTGGCCCACGTGGCCTTCACCACCCAGGATTACTCCACCTTCAACTTCCTGCAGTGGTACGTGGCCGAGCAGCACGAAGAAGAGAAGCTGTTCAAGAGTATCGTCGATCGCCTGTCCCTGGTGGGTGAAGATGGCAAAGGCCTCTACTTCATCGACAAGGAGCTGGCCGAACTGGCCAAGGGCGCCCCGGCCAGCATCATGGATGGCAACGCCTGATAGTCGTGGACACTTAGTGTTCAGTCAGTACAATGACGGCCCTCTCGAGGGCCGTTGTTGTTGATAGAGGCACACTGGACCTCGGTTGGTGCCCTGATGACGGCGCTTTCTATGGAGGGGGCCATGCCGTCAGGCATGAAAGTGCGCAGTCTGCGGGCCCTGCTCCGTGATCGTTTGATAAACAAGGTTGTGATGATGCAAGTGGATGTGGTGGTGATCGGGGCCGGTGCGGCCGGTTTGATGTGTGCGGCCCAGGCCGGTTACCGGGGGCGTTCCGTGCTGCTGCTGGACAACGCCAAGAAGCCCGGTCGCAAGATCCTGATCAGCGGCGGCGGCCGATGCAACTTCACCAACCATCAGGCCGGCCCCCATGCCTTCCTCTCGGGCAACCCCCACTTCTGCAAGTCGGCGCTGGCGCGCTACACCCAGCAGGACTTCATCGATCTGGTAGACAGGCACGGGGTGAATTATCACGAGAAGACCCTGGGCCAGCTGTTCTGCGACGAGAGCGCGAAAGAGATAGTCGAGGCGCTGCTCACCGAGTGTGAATGGGCCGGGGTGACCCAGCAGTACCAGACCGAGGTGCTCGCCGTCAGCAAGGGGGACGACGGCTTCCTGCTCGACACCAGCAAGGGGGAGATCCGCTGTCACTCCCTGGTGGTGGCCACCGGCGGCCTCTCCATGCCCAAGCTCGGTGCCACTCCCTATGGCTTCAAGCTGGCGGAGCAGTTCGGCCTCCAGGTGCTGCCGACCCGCGCCGGCCTGGTGCCCTTCACCCTGCATCAGGCCGAGAAGGATGCGTTCGCCGATCTGGCCGGGGTCAGCCTGCCGGTGGTGGTGACCGCGGAAGACGGCACCAGTTTCAAGGAGGCCATGCTGTTCACCCACCGCGGTCTCTCGGGCCCGGCCATATTGCAAATATCCTCTTTCTGGCTGCCTGGGCAGAAGATTCATATCAATTTGCTGCCAGATCTGGATATTCCCGCTGCCATCAAGGGCTGGGCCGAGGCTCATCCGGCCCAGGAGCTGAAAACCGTGCTGGGTCGCGAGCTGCCCAAGCGCTTCGTCGACAAGCTGGTGGAGCTGGGTCAGCTCGTCAACAAGCCGATGCGCCAGTACAACGAGCGGGAGCTGGCGGCCATCGCCAACCTGCTGAGGGATTGGCCCATACTGCCAAACGGCACCGAGGGTTATCGCACCGCCGAGGTGACGCTAGGGGGCGTGGATACCAATGAGCTCTCCTCCAAGACCATGGAGGCGCGCAAGGTGACGGGGCTCTACTTCATCGGCGAGGTGGTGGACGTGACCGGCTGGCTCGGTGGCTACAACTTCCAGTGGGCCTGGTCATCGGGCTGGGTCGCCGGTCAGTATTGCTGACGCGCCCTCTTGGCTGAGTCATCCAGATAAATCAGGCCGCCCCATAGGGCGGCCTGATTTATTCACGACGCTGCGGCTGGCACTGGCCGTCTGCGTCGAGGGATTCAGGGGCGGCTTGCTCCCTGCACGCCAGACCCTTCGTTTCTTATCCCGCGGCTCGCGGCCTCTCCCCTTATCCCACCGATTTTCCCATCTTTATCCGCTGTGGCACGCCTTGGCATCACCATCGGTGGCTAGCCCTTTTTCATGGTCGGCAGAAACACAGTCAGCAGGCCGATCAGCGGCAGGTAGGCGCAGAGCTGGTACACGGTCTCTATGCTGGTGGCGTCGGCCAGCTGGCCCAGCAGGGCCGCCCCTATGCCCCCCATGCCGAAGGCGAACCCGAAGAACAGGCCTGAGATGGTACCGACCTTGCCGGGCACCAGCTCCTGGGCGTACACCAGGATGGCGGAGAAGGCCGAGGCCAGGATCAGGCCTATGATGACCGAGAGCACCGAGGTCCAGAACAGGTCGACGTGGGGCAGCAGCAGGGTGAAGGGGGCGACTCCCAGGATGGAGATCCAGATCACCCGCTTGCGACCGATGCGGTCACCGACAGGCCCGCCCAGCACTGTGCCCGCCGCAACGGCGAACAGGAAGGCGAACAGATAGAGCTGGGCGCTGTCCAGCGACAGGCTGAATTTGTCCATCAGGTAGAAGGTGTAATAGCTGCTCAGGCTGGCCATGTAGAAGAACTTGGAGAACATCAGCAAGCCGAGGATGGCCAGGGACCAGCCGATCTGGCGGCGGCTCAGGCCGTTGCCGGCATGGGCCTTCATCCGCTTGTGGAAGCTGGCGCCATGATGGCTGGACCAGCGCCCGACGAAGCTGAGCACGACGACCCCGACCAGGGCGAACAGCGAGAACCAGGCCGCGCTGGCCTGTCCCTGGGGCACTATGATGAGCGCGGCGAGTAGAGGCCCTATGGCCGATCCCAGGTTGCCGCCGATCTGGAACAGGGACTGGGCCAGGCCGGGCTGGTTGCCGGCCGCCATGCGGGCGACCCGCGAGGATTCAGGATGGAACACCGACGAGCCCATGCCGATCAGCATGGCCGACAGCAGCACGGCGCCAAAGCTGTCGGCCTGGGACAGCGACAACAGTCCCAGCATCGTGAACCCCATGCCGAACGGCAAAGAATAGGGCATGGGCCTGCGGTCGGTGTAGAGGCCGATCAGCGGCTGCAACAGGGAGCCCGTGAACTGGTAGGTCAGGGTGATGAGACCTATCTGGGCGAACGACAGGTTGAGGCCGAGCTTGAGCAGGGGATAGATGGCCAGCAGCACCGACTGCATCATGTCGTTGAGCAGGTGCGAGAAGCTGATGGCGGCGATCACCGAGTACCTGGTGCCGTGCTGGGTCTCGGCCACTGGGGCTGCGGCGAGTGGGCTGTCGGTGCTGAGGCTCTTTTCCATGAGTGGGTGTGTCTGTTGTGTTGGGGATCCCTCTACCATGCCTGATCCCAGTCCGTCTGGACACAGCAAAAATGCGCGGGATGTCAGCCTATGTGCAAAGGGGAGATGACGGATGGGCAAGCCCCCTAAGCCGCCAACCGCCAGATGACCGATCATCTCACGAGGTTGCACCCTTGTGCTTTGCTGGTGGAGGCTTAGTATGGGACGGTCACATGTTCAGCATCTGGGAAGGACCCCGGTTGACCGGATCCTTCTCCATCGGGGGAGTATATGTTTGAAAGTCTTGGGGTTATCAATGTCTGGACCTGCCTGATCGGGCTGTCTTCCAAGTCCATGGCGGTGTGCCATGTTTGAGAGCCTGGGAGTAATCAACGTCTGGACTTATCTGGTCGGTCTCTTCTTTATCATCATAGCGCCGGGCCCCAACTCCCTCTATGTGCTGCGCACCGGGGCGACCCGTGGCATCAGTGCCGGTTACAAGGCCGCCCTCGGGGTCTTCGTCGGCGATGCCATCCTCATCTTCTGCGCCTATCTCGGCATCGCCTCCCTCATTCGCACCACGCCGCTGCTGTTCACCCTGGTGCGCTATCTGGGCGCCATCTACCTGCTCTATCTGGGCATCAAGATCCTCCATGCCAACTTCATCGCCAAAAAGGGAGAGCAAGAGGCCGAGTCACCGCTGGGGGAAAACTACTTTGGCAAGGCGCTGACTCTGAGCCTGACCAACCCCAAGGCGATCCTGTTCTACGTCTCCTTCTTCGTGCAGTTCATCGACTTCAACTATGCCCACACCTGGATCTCCTACCTGGTGCTGGCGGGCATGCTGGAGGCCATGAGCTTCGTCTATCTGACCCTGCTGATCTTCGGCGGTACCCTGATGGCCAGCTTCTTTCGCCGCAAGCAGGTGCTGGCGCGCCTCGGCAACGGCCTGATCGGCTTCTTCTTCATGGGGTTCGCGGCCAGGCTAGCGACCCTGTCTCCCTGAATTCCTCCGGCAGGCTGACGGTCTTCCGGCCAGCCTGCAACGCAGTGGCTCCCTTGGCGGGGCGTCTGAGGTAAACTGGGGCCTCCAGCGCTGCCATTTCGATGTGTCCTCTCTTTTCTGGCAGCCCTTCATACACCCTATAGTGCGCCCTGGTGGCCGCCGGCCGGAGGGGCCATGCTCGAAAATCAGATGATGTTGTTGGCGGTGTTTGAGCGGGCGGCCCTGATGCTGATGACGCTGTTCCTGCTGACCCGTACCCGGCCGTTCCAGCGCCTGTTCCAGAAGCGGGATCACACCCCGGCCGAGCTGGTGATGGTTGCCGCCATCTTCTGCCTGTTCGCGGTGTTCAGCACCTACACCGGCATCCCGGTGGAGGGGGCCCTCATCAACGTGCGGATCATCGCCATCATCTCGGGGGGCATCCTGTTCGGCCCCTGGGTCGGCATCCCGGCCGGGGTCATCTCAGGCCTGCACCGCTACCTTATCGACATGGACGGTCACACCTCGATCCCTTGCCTCATCGCCAGCATCATCGCCGGCCTGCTGGCGACCTGGCTGCACCTGCGCTGCCGCAAGTCGCGGCTCTGGCTATACGGGATCCTGGCGGGCATGGCCTGTGAGGGGTTGACCATGCTGCTTATATGGATTTTGACAGAGCCTCATGCTATCGGGGTTGAGATTGTCAGTCATATCGCCTATCCCATGATGGCAGGGACCTTGTGTATCGGCCTCATCATCAAGCTGGTGCAGGACCTGGACGACGAGAAGGAGTTGATCGCCGCCAAGCAGGCCAAGCTGGCGCTGGATATCGCGAACCAGACGCTGCCGTTTTTCCAGAAGATCGATCGTCACTCCCTCGGCCAGGTGTGCGAGGTGATCAGGCGCGAGATCAGCGCGGACGCGGTGGCCATCACCGATACCCGTGACGTGCTGGCCTACGTGGGGATCGGCAAGGGCTACTACGAGCTGGACGAGCACCACGCCATCAGTGACATGACCCAGAGAGCCGTGCTGCTGGATCAGATCATCATCAACAACGATCTGCGCCAGTACCATCTGTCGGACTTCCACTCCGTCATCATCATCCCGCTGCGGGAGAACGGCGTGGTCAGCGGCACCCTCAAGATCTATTTCCGCCGTACCCATAGCATCACCAGTTCCCTGCGGGAGATGGCGGTGGGCCTCTCCCAGCTCATCTCCACCCAGATGGAGGTGTCGCGCATCGAGCAATTGAAAGAGATGACCCGCAAGGCGGAGTTCACCGCGCTGCAGAGCAAGATCAACCCGCACTTCCTGTTCAATGCCCTCAACGCCATCTCGTCGCTGATCCGCATCCGCCCCCAACAGGCGCGCCAGCTGATCGCCAACCTGGCGGACTATCTGCGCTACAACCTCAACAAGGGGGACGAGCTCATCGACATCCAGGAGGAGCTGCAGCAGGTGCGCGACTATGTGGCCATCGAGCAGGCGCGGTTCGGCGACAAGCTGGAGGTGGTGTTCGAGGTGGATGACGTGCATATTCAGGTGCCGAGCCTGCTGCTGCAGCCACTGGTGGAGAACGCCATACTGCACGGCATCCAGCCCCGCAGCGCGCCGGGCCGGGTCACCATAGAGGTGAAACAGCTGGCGGGCGGCATACGGGTGGCGGTGCGCGACACCGGCTACGGCATCAGCCAGGCGGTGATCGATGGGGTGGCCGCCGGCCGGGTGGAGAGTCGCAGCATAGGCCTGATGAACGTTCATCAGCGGGTCAAGCTGCTGTACGGCGACGGCCTGCAGCTCAAACGGCTCGAACCCGGTACCGAAGTTTGTTTCTACCTGCCGGATCCGGAGGCCATGCCGTGCTGAACGCCATCCATATAAAGAAGGAAGATATGACTCGAGAGGCGCTGGCCTGTTTGTCACGTTCGGAGGTTAGGTCGTGTTGAGAGCCATCATAGTCGAAGACGAATACCTGGCCCGGGAAGAGCTGGCCTATCTGGTGGATCAACACAGCACCATAGAGATAGTGGCGAGCTTCGAGGACGGGCTGGAGGCGTTCAAGTACCTGCAGGATCACGAGGTGGACGTGGTGTTCCTGGATATCCAGGTGCCCTCCATCGACGGCCTGCTGCTGGCCAAGAATCTGCACAAGTCGAGCCATCCGCCCCACATCGTCTTCGTCACCGCCTACAAGGAGTTCGCGGTGGAGGCGTTCGAGCTGGAGGCGTTTGACTACATCCTCAAGCCCTACAACGAGCCGCGCCTCATCAGCCTGCTGCAAAAGCTGGAGCACGCCGGCCGGCTGCAGCCGAGTCAGGGCACCGAGCCCAGCGGGGAGGGGAGCCCGAGTCAGAACCGCACCGTCAACCTGGTGAAGGGGGAGCGCATCATAGTCACCCCCTGCGAGCAGATCTATTACGTGGAGGCGGACGAGAAGCTGACCCATGTCTACACCCGCACCGATCGCTACGTGATGACCATGACCATCAGCGAGTTTGTCAGCCGGCTGCCGGCAGAGGGCTTCTTCCGTTGCCATCGATCCTACTGCGTCAACATCAACAAGATCCGCGAAATCGTGCCCTGGTTCAACAGTACCTACCTCATCCGGCTCCATGATCTGCCGTTCGAGGTGCCGGTTAGCCGCAGCAACATCAAGGCGTTCCGTCAGCTGATGCGGCTCTGATTGTCATTCATTCCCGCCGATCTGCATTTCATGCCTTAATCGATCTGCAATTCATGCGCCGCTCCTATAGTGGGCTCAACTTCCCGAGTCCACCGCCCGAGGCGCATCATGACCAAAGAGATGAATCGCACCCGGTACCTGACCCTGATCGGTACCATCATCACCCAGTTCGCCCTGGGCTCCGTTTACACCTGGAGCCTGTTCAACGCCCAGCTTTCCGACAAGCTGGACGAGCCGGTCAGCCAGGTGGCCTTCGCCTTCGGTCTGCTCAGCCTCTCCCTGGCGGTCGCCTCCTCCATGGCGGGCAAGCTGCAGGAGCGGTTCGGGGTGCGCAACGTCACCCTGGGGGCCGGCGTGCTGCTCGGGATCGGCTTCTTCCTCACCGCCCATGCCAGCAACCTGGCCATGCTCTACCTCTGCGCCGGCATACTGGTGGGTTTCGCCGACGGTACCGGCTATTTGATGACCCTCTCCAACTGCGTGAAGTGGTTCCCGGAGCGCAAGGGGCTGATCTCCTCCTGCTCCATCGGGGCCTACGGCCTCGGTAGCCTGGGCTTCAAGTACATCAACCTGCTGCTGCTGTCGAACAACGGCCTGGAAGCCACCTTCCAGCTGTGGGGCCTGATCGCCATGTCCATGGTGCTGGTGGGCGGCATGCTGATGAAGGATGCGCCCAAGCAGGCGGCCTCCCTGCAACAGGCCGAGAGCCGCGACTTCACCCTGGCCGAGGCGATGCGCAAGCCGCAATACTGGATGCTGGCGCTGATGTTCCTCACCGCCTGCATGAGCGGCCTCTATGTCATCGGTGTGGCCAAGGACATCGGCGAGAAGATGGTGGGTCTGCCGGGCTCTGTCGCAGCCAACGCCGTCGCCATCATCGCCATGGCGAACCTGGGTGGCCGTCTGGTGCTGGGCATACTGTCCGACAAGATGTCCCGCATCCGGGTCATCACCATTGCCCAGGTCATCACCCTGTGCGGCATGGGGCTGCTGCTGTTCGTGCCCCTCAACGCGAATCTGTTCTTCGTGGCGGTGGCTTGTGTGGCCTTCAGCTTCGGCGGCACCATCACCGTCTACCCTTCCCTGGTGAGCGATTTCTTCGGCCTGAACAACCTGACCAAGAACTACGGCGTCATCTATCTGGGCTTCGGGCTTGGCAGCATCATAGGCTCCATAGTCGCGTCCCTGTTCGGCGGCTTCATGGCGACCTTCAACCTGATCCTGGTGCTGATGGTGGTGGCCCTGGTGCTTTCCCTCACCATCCGCCTGCCGGCTCCCGTCGCGGCGGTCGACAGGGCCTGATCCCTCTCGCTTCTCAGCCGATAAAAAAAGACCCGGGCCTTGGCCCGGGTCTTTGCATTTCAGGGGTTGGCCTCAGCGCGGCGGCAGCCCCAGCAGGGCGCGCAGGGTACGGGCATGGGCCTCCACCGTCTGCCAATCCTGGCCGGTGACGGTGACATGACCCATCTTGCGACCAGGGCGCGCCTCGCCCTTGCCGTAGAGGTGCAGGTGCACCCCGGGCAGGGCCAGGGCGCCGGCCCAGTCCGGGGTGCCGTGCTGCCACAGATCCCCGAGCAGGTTCAGCAGGATGGCGGGCTGGACCTCGGCCTGCTTGGGCAGCGGCAGATCGCACAGGGCGCGCACCTGCAGCTCGAACTGGCAGCAGCCGGCGTTGTCGATGCTGGGATGGCCGGAGTTGTGGGGGCGGGGGGCCATCTCGTTGACCAGCAGCTTGCCGTCCACCAGGAAGAACTCCACCGTCAGCACGCCCACGTAGTCGAGGGCGGCGATCAGGTGCTCGGCGATGCGCTTGGCCTCGGCCTCGAGAGTCGGGACATTGGCGGGAGATCGGGTCTGATCCAGGATGCCGCCGCTGTGCCAGTTCTGCACCAGGGGCAGGGCACTGATGGCGCCGCTCGGGCTGCGGGCCAGGGTCAGGGCAAACTCCCCCTCCAGCGGCAGCCGCTTCTCCAGCACGCAGGGCACGCCGCTGGTCGCGAGGGCGGCGGTCAGCTCGGCGCCGTTGGTGACTGTCCACTGTCCCTTGCCGTCATAACCCTCGCGGGCTGTCTTGAGGATGGCGGGGAAGAGGGTATCCGGCAGGGCCGGCAGGGGTTCATTGGGGAGCAGGGTCAGGTTGGGGGCGACCGGAACACCGGCGCGGGTCAGGAAGGCTTTCTCTTCCCGGCGATCCTGACACACCCTCACCGCACTGGCGGCGGGACGCACCGGCAAGTGTTTTTCCAGCAGGGCCAGGGAAGCCGCCGGCACGTTCTCGAACTCGCAGGTAACGGCGACGCAGCGACGGGCCAGCTCGGCCAGGGCCTCGGCATCGTCATAGGCCGCCACTATCTGCTGATCGGCGGCGGCGCCGGCGATGCTGGCGGGATCCGGATCCAGCACCACCACCTGATAGCCGAGGCGATGGGCCGCCATGACGAAGTAGCGGCCGAGCTGGCCGCCACCGAGCATCCCCAGGGTTGCGGGAGGCAAGATCATGCCGGCTCCTCCAGTTGTAGGGCCAGCACCCGATCGCGTTCCTTGGCACGGAAGCCGTCGAGCTGCTGCTGATAGCGGGGGGCGTCTTTGTCCTGGGCGACCGACAACAGGGAGACGGCGAACAGGCCGGCGTTGGCGGCACCCGCTTCACCGATGGCGAAGGTGGCGACCGGCACCCCTTTTGGCATCTGAACTATGGAGAGCAGGGAGTCCATCCCCTTGAGTTGACGGGTCGGGATCGGCACGCCGAGCACGGGTATCGTGGTCTTGGCGGCCAACATGCCCGGCAGGTGGGCGGCACCGCCAGCCCCTGCAATGATGGCCCGCAGGCCGCGTTCGCGTGCGCTGGCTGCATACTCGAACAGCAGGTCCGGGGTACGGTGGGCCGAGACCACCCGCGCCTCGTAAGGGACGCCATGTTCCTTGAGGATGCGGGCGGCCGCCTGCATCACGGGCCAGTCGGAGTCAGAGCCCATCACCAGGCCGATCAAAGGGGGGTTCGTCATTACGGCTTCCTTGGATGTCAAACGTTTGCCATATGTTACCAAAAAGCCGTGCAGGCCGGTTCAAAATTTCACGGGATAGCGCATCTTGGCTCATGGCTAAGAGGCTGCTCCGGTTGGCCCGGGGAGCCGTCATTTGGCTAGCCCGCCTCCAACATCAAACAGTTCAACGACTTGTGTCACAAAGCGCAGGGTGACGCAGCGGATCCCTGCCACTGACTGATCCTGCCTGGCGGGGTTGGCTGTGGTCATGGCGTGGTGAGGTGAAGATGTTGATCTAGAAATCCAGATGGCTATACATCCAGTTCGACTCTGCCTATAATCCCCCCGCTTTGGCGCATCATGCTTAATAGGGAATCCGGTGAAAATCCGGAGCTGGCGCGCAGCGGTAAGGGGGAACGAAGCGACATCAGGCACTGCCATCGGGTGGGAAGCCGTCGCATAGGCCATCAGCCCCCGAGCCCGAAGACCTGCCAAAGTTCGTATTTCGGGCCGAGAGAAACCGGCCACGGAAGATGCTTACGCGAACTTAAGGATCTCTCATGTCCAAGACATTATTGGCGGCTGCCCTGTTGCCGGCGGCGGCCTTCGCCCAGACTCCCATTGCCAACGACACCATGGTGGTGACCGCCAACCGGGTGGAACAACCCGCCAGCACAGTCCTCGCTCCCGTTATGGTGATCGATCGTGCCGAGATCGAGGCCCGTCAGGTGCAGAGCCTGCCGGATCTGCTGAAAACCCTGCCGGGTGTGCAGATCACCACGCTAGGTGGCCGTGGCAATGTCAGCAGCCTGTTCATCCGCGGAACCAACTCCAACCACTCCTTGGTGCTGATGAACGGTCGTCCCATCGCCGCCATGGTGGCCGGTACGCCGGATCTGAGCCAGATCCCCCTCGGCAACATAGAGCGCATCGAATACATCCGGGGCCCGCGCGCCGCCGTCTACGGTGCCAATGCCATCGGTGGTGTCATCAACCTCATCTCCAAGACCTCGGCCAAGAACGGCAGCGAGACCCACCTGAAGGGCGGGGTAGGCAGCCATGGCTACGGTCAGGGTCAGGTGCGCACCGTGCAGACCCTGGGTGAGCAGACCGACATGAACCTGCTGGTGGGCTATGAGCGCACCGACGGCTTCGACGTGGTCGCCGGTGCCCAGCAGCCGGATCGGGACGGCTTTGACAGCCTGAACGGCCAGTTCGGTCTGAACCACGCCTTCAACGAGGCCTGGAGCGCCGACTTCAATGCCCAAGGTTATGACAACCAGACCGAGATGGACGATCCCTATATGTCGGCGGATCAGAGCCGGGTGCAGGCCTTCCAGTACGATGGTGGCCTCAAATACCAGAGCGGTGCCCTGACCAGCCGGCTGGAAGCCAGCTACGGCGAGAACAAGCTGAAGAGCTGGTGGGAGAGCAACGGGGAGTCCAGTGCCGAGCCCATCCACACCGGTCTGACCCGTTTCTCCTGGATCAACAGCTGGAGCGGTGTCGAAGGTCTGCTGCTGACCGGCGGTGCCGACTGGCAGCAAGAGCAGATGAAGTCTGACTCCCGCAGCTATGGTCAAGGGTTCGATGCGCCGGATCGCGACAACACGGGTCTGTTCGCCGTGGGTAGCTACCGCTGGCAGGCGCTGCAGTTTGAGTTGTCCGGCCGTACCGATGACAACAAGCAGTATGGTCGCCACAACACCTGGGCCGCCGCCACCGGTCTGGACATCAATGACAACCATAATGTGCGTCTGAGCTATGGCACCGCCTTCAAGGCGCCTACCTTCATCGACCTCTATTACCCAGGTTATGAGAACCCGGACCTGAAGCCGGAAGAGAGCAACAACCTGGAGCTGGACTTCTCCGGCACTTATACCGCCTGGGACTGGTCACTGAACCTGTATCGCAACCAGATCCAGAACCTGATCGCCTGCCAAAGCGCCTTCTCCACCTGCAAACCGGATAACACGGATGCCGAGATCCGGGGTGTGGAAGTGGCGGTCGGGCTGGAGACGGGTCCGCTGCATCATGACCTGAGCTTCGATTACACCAAGACCGAGGACAAGAACGATGGTGACCAGCAACTGCTGCGCCGCGCCAAGCAGAAGGCGAGCTGGCTGACCCGGGCACAGCTGGGCCCGGTGGATCTGTCGACCGAGCTGCTCTACGTGGGCAAGCGGGATGACAAGAACTTCAACAGCTTCCCCGCCGAGCGAGTGGTGCTGAGCTCCTATACCCTGGTCAACCTGGGGGCCAGTTACGATGTGCTGCCTCAGCTGACCCTGGGTGGGCGCATCGACAACCTGTTCGACCGTGACTATGTGCCGGCTTATGGCTATGCCTCACCGGGCACCGAGTTCAAGCTGACCGCCGATTACCGTCTCTGATCCCACCTCTGCTTATATAGAGAGGAAAAAGCGAGGCCCCGCCATGTGCGGGGCCTTTTCTATTGGCCGCTCGCGGGAGTATGATCGCCGCCTCGCATCCAAGGGGGAGCTCAGGTGGCCAATATTCTAGTGTTCGACTCAGGCATGGGCGGTTTGACCGTTTATCGCGAGATCCGTCGCACCCTGCCGGCACACAACTATGTCTACTGCTTCGACAATGCCCACTTCCCCTATGGTGAGCTGAGCGAGCCGGATCTGATCGTCGCCTGTTGTCGCCTGGTGAGCCACATGGTGGCCGAGCACGCCATCGATCTGGTGGTGATCGCCTGCAACACCGCCAGCACCATAGCGCTGCCTTCCCTGCGTGAGGTGCTGAGTATCCCGGTGGTGGGGGTGGTGCCCGCCATCAAGCCCGCCGCCGCCCTGACCCACAATGGTTGCATTGGCCTGCTGGCGACCCCGGGTACCGTCAGCCGTGCATACACCCATACCCTGATAGCCCAGTTCGCACCGGGCAAGCGGGTGTTGCTCAAGGGAGTGACCGAGCTGGTGATCGAGGCCGAGCAGAAGCTGGCGGGCCGACCGGTCAACATGGCGCTGCTGAAAGAGGTGCTGGCGGACTGGATGGAAGGGGAAGAGGTTCCGGATACCCTGGTGCTGGGTTGCACCCACTTTCCGCTGCTCAATGACGAGATCCGGCAACTGATGCCTGAGTGCCAGCTGGTGGATTCGGGCAATGCGGTGGCGAGGAGGGTAGCGCATCTGTTGGCGAGCAACGTATCGGCTCAGGCAGATGCAGGCTGGGGCAAGGCCTATTGTACCCGGCTCGATATGGAAGCCCGGAAACTAACAGCCCCCTTGCAAGCTTGGGGGCTGTCATCACTACAAGAGGTGGTGTTCTGAGGTATCAGGCGTCGACGCCGTCTTCCCGCTCATCCCTGTCCCGCTTGTCATTCGCTTCACGTACCTTGAGGGTGCGTTGCTGATACTCCTTGTCATTGAGCGCGGCAATCGCCTTGGCCGCGTCGGTGGCTGGCATCTCCACAAACCCGAAGCCCCGGCGCTTGCCGGTGGCCTTGTCTTTCATCAGACGGACGGAAATAACCTGGCCTTGTTCGGCAAACAGCTCACGCACGGCGATCTCGTTGGCGCGATAGGGCAGGTTGCCTACATATAAGGTGCAGGTCTCCTGGTTGGCTGCTGATTCAGCCAGCGTCGCAGGTGCCTTGTTCAGGAACAGCGGAACAATGAAACCACCAATGGCCAGACCCACGGCAAAAATCACTTCGGCTTTCAAAGAAAACTGCAGGGCCTGGGCAACCAGATAACCAACCAGCGCCAACACCAGAGCGAGTACGGCAGCCTGCACATAAACGGGAAACTTGGATAAATTCATCTTTAAAGACCTTTTGTAAATGAAAGCAAAAAAGGTGCAACACTCTATTCACCTCCATGGTAACCAGCTTTACGACCGGACGCTACCATGGACCACTCGGGACACATTATCCGCTTCAGTATGGCATTCCTTGAGCCCGGAAGACCTAGTAAAACACCAATAAAACAGAGCTGAAATCATTGGCTTGTGGATAACACTGTATATATACACTGGGTAAGCTGTTTCTAATTGGATAATTTGAAGTTTCCGTGACTTTCTTCAAAAAATGCCTTGTCATCCCGGCGCCGCTCCCTATAATGC
>NZ_PGCP01000042.1 GCF_002812985.1 Aeromonas lusitana | reverse complement strand
GGAGAGGCTGGGCCGGGTCAGCGTGCAGCTCAGTCCCTCTGAAGAAGGCTTCACCCTGCTCACCCGCGTCGCTCCTTAGACGAAACGCCGGGTTATATCATGACCCGGCGCTCTCCTATCACTCTCCCATCAGCTGAGCCTGATCAGCAGGATGCCGCACAGGATCACCAGGGCGGCTGCCAGCCTGACCCGCCCCAGCCTCTCCCCCAGCCAGAGCCAGGAGAGCAGCATGGCAAACAGCACGCTGCTCTCGCGCAGGGCCGCCACCAACCCGATGGGCGCCCGGGTCATGGCCCAGATGACGATACCGTAGGCAAGCAGCGAGAGCAGGCCGCCAAGCGCCCCCGTGTACCAGTCCGCCCGGCTCAGGCTGCGCAAGGAGGTGCGACTCTGCCAGCGCATCAGCAGCGGCATCAGCAGGGCCGTCAGGACGAACAGCCAGAGGGTGTAGCGTATGGGCTCACCGGCCGAGCGGGCCCCCATGCCGTCAGACAGGGTGTAGCCTGCGGTAAACAGGGCCGTGACCAGCACGGCGATGAGCGCCGCTGGCGCCAGCCTGATGCCACCGCGCCAGGCCATCAACAAGACACCGCTCACCAGCACCAGGGCCCCCAGCACGGCAGGCAGCCCAGGCCACTCCCCCAAGAGCAAGGCCCCCAGCAGCAGGGTCAGCAGCGGCGCACTGCCACGGGCCAGGGGGTAGATCTGGCCAAATTCCCCCAACCGATAGGCGCGACCGAGAAACATACAGTAGCCACAGTGCAGCAAGATGGAGAGCGCCAGCCAGGGATACTCGGCAGGTACCGGCAGCCCCACCAAAGGCAGGAAGGGCAGGGAAAACAGCCCGGAGCAGAGGGAGACCAGCAGCACGCTGACCCGGCCCNNACTGAGCAGCACGCTGACCCGGCCCGCGGCCTGGCGCTTGGCCAGCGCGTTCCAGAGTGCGTGTAGCAAGGCGGCCAGCAAGATAGCTGCGAAGATGGTGGGAGTCACGACAGGGTTCCAGTCAGTTCGGGACTGGCATCATACTCGTTTGTGGCGCACGAATGTGGGAGCCATCTCATGAAGGCTCCCTCGGCTTGCCATCGGCTCAGGGGGCTTTGCGCATCCCCATATGAGGGATGTCGTCTTCGATATAGCCCTCTCCTTCTGCCACGAAACCGTGTCGGCCATAGAAGCCTTGCAGGTGGGCCTGAGCCCCGAGCCAGATGGAATGCTCCGGCCAATGGGCCTCACAGCCTCTGACGGCTTCGGTCAGCAGGCGATGACCCAAACCATCCCCGCGAGAGCACGGCGAGGTCACCACCCGGCCGATGGCGCTACCCTGCTCATCGCCGATGCCGGGGGCCATGATGCGGGCGTAGGCGGCCAGATGCCCCCCCTCATAGCCGAGCAGGTGCAGCACACCGTCCCGGCGATCCAGCCCGTCCAGATCCTGGAAGGAGCAGGTCTGCTCCACCACGAACACCTCGGCACGCAGGGCAAGCAGCTCATACAATTCGTCCGTGGTGAGGTCACACCAGGGCTTGAGACTCCAATTCATCGACAACTCCTTAACGATCCGGCCCGCCAGCATAAACTGCCGGGCCTGCGTCGGCATTAACCTTGGTTAAGACCCTTGAGCCGCTTGCGAATGCGGCTCAGGCTGATGGGGCTGATGCCGAGGTAGGCGGCGATCTGGTGATCCGGCACCCTGGCATTCAGGGCGGGGAAGCTCTGCAGGAAGTGCTGGTAGCGAGTCTGCGGGCTCTCGGTCAGCAGCAGCAGCTCTTTTTCTTCCTTGATGCGCAGTTGTACCGCCAGCAGGTGATGATACCAGTCGGGCCAGCAGGGGAGCGTGCGCAGATCGGACAGGTTGAACAGCTGCAACCGGCAGGGCTCCAGCGCCTCCACGCTGTAGCGGGCGGGTTCACCCGAGAGCAGGTGGTGGAAGTCGATGAACTCGTCCCCCTCCCAGTAGAACTCCTTGATGTACTCACGCCCGTCCGCCAGCACCACCTTGGCCCGCAGCAGCCCCTGCGCCACCCTGATCAGCAGATCCGGGCTGTCACCGGCGTGCCAGAGACAGGCTTTGGGGGCGAGCGTCAGCGAGCGGGCAAAAGAGAGGAGGCGCTCGGCCTCCTGCTCATTCATGACCCTATCCAGACTGAACTGGGGTCTATCCATCACGACTGACTCAGCCGCGGCGCTGACGCACGGCTTCGAACAGGCAGACGCCGGTCGCCACCGAGACGTTGAGGCTGGAGACGGCCCCAGCCATGGGGATGCTCACCAGCTCGTCGCAATGCTCGCGAGTGAGGCGGCGCATGCCCTTGCCCTCGGCCCCCATCACCAGCGCCATGGGGCCGGTGAGTTTGGCCTGGAACACATCGTGATCCGCCTCGCCAGCGGTACCCACGATCCAGACACCGCGCTCCTGCAACTCGCGCAGACTGCGGGCCAGGTTGGTGACCTGGATGAGGGGCACCACTTCGGCGGCGCCACAGGCGACCTTGCGCACGACCGAGGTCAGGCCGGTGGCCTTGTCCCGCGGCACTATGACAGCATGCACGCCCGCCGCATCGGCGCTGCGCAAGCAGGCACCGAGGTTGTGCGGGTCTGTCACCCCGTCCAGCACCAGCAGGAAGGGCTCGGCCTTCTGTTCGGCCAGGCCGTCCAGCAGGCTGGCCAGGTCGTGCTCGGCCAGCTTGGGCGCCTCGATCACCTTGGCCATGATGCCCTGGTGATTGTTGCCTTCCGCTTTGTCGTCCAAGGTCTTGCGGTTCACGCTCTGCACCTTGAGGCCGAGGGATTCCAGCTCGTCCAGCAAGGGTTGCAGCCGGTCGTCATCGCGGCCCTTGAGGGCCCATACCTCAATGAAACGCTCCGGGGTGCGCTCCAGCAGCGCAGATACAGCGTGAATGCCGTAGATCAGTTCAGTACTCATTTAGTGCTCTTGGCCTTGTCACGAGCCTTCTTGCTCGGTCGTCTGTTGTTGGGCTTGGAATGGCCACCGCGGTCGGATTTGCCGCTGTCCTTGCCACCTTCTTTGCGTTTCTCGTGGCGCTGGGCGCTCTTGGCCTTCTCTTTCTTGATCTCGGCCTGCTTGCGCGCCATCTCTTTGGCGTTCTTGCCGGTGAGCTCAAGCGGCTCTTCCACCATCACGAAGTCGATCTTGCGATCGTCCAGGTTCACGCCCATCACCTTGACGCGCACCTTGTCACCCAGGCGGTAGCGACGACGGAAGTTCTCACCGATCAGTTGCTGGTGCAGGGGGTCGAACTGGTAGTAGTCGTTGGTGAGGGTGCTGACGTGCACCAGACCGTCGATGTGGATCTCGGCCAGACGCACGAAGAAACCGAAACCGGTGACGCTGGCGATGACGCCGTCGAACTCGTCACCCACGTGATCCAGCATGTACTCGCACTTGAGCCAGTCGGCCACGTCGCGGGTCGCATCGTCGGCACGGCGCTCCGTCATGGAGCAGTGCTCGCCCATGGGATCCACTTCTTCCAGCTGGTAGTGATAACCACCGCTTGGAGTCCATTTGTGACGCAAATTCCCCTGCTGTTCCTTGGCGGTTTGGTATTTAATCGCGCGGTGCAGGATGAGATCCGGGTAACGACGGATCGGTGAAGTGAAGTGGGCGTAAGACTTCAGGGCCAGACCGAAGTGACCGATGTTGTCGGCCTGATAGACCGCCTGACGCATGGAGCGCAGCAACATGGTGGAGAGCAGCTCGGCATCCGGACGCCCTTCAAACTTGGCGGCCAGCTCGGCGAAGTCTTTCGGCTCGGGCTCGAGGCCCCCCTTGAGCTCCAGACCCAGTTCGGCCAGGAAGTCACGGAAGCCAGTCAGGCGCTCTTCACCCGGACGATCGTGGGTGCGGAACAGGGCGGCGGCTTCGTTCTTCTCGATGTAGCGGGCAGCCGCCACGTTCGCCTGGATCATGCACTCTTCGATGATCTTGTGGGCGTCGTTGCGCACCAGCGGCACTATCTGGTCGATCTTGCGCTGGGCGTTGAAGATGAAGCGGGTCTCTTCGCTCTCGAACTCCACCGCACCACGCTGGTGACGGGCGTGCTTGAGCGCCTTGTAGAGGTTGTTGAGCTCTTCGATGTGACCGATCAGCGGCTCGTACTGCTGACGCAGCTTGGGCTCGCCATCCAGAATGCCTGCCACCTTGGTATAGGTCATGCGGGCGTGGGAGTTCATCACGGCTTCGTAGAACTTGTAACCGGACATGCGGCCGGCGGCGGAGATGGTCATCTCGCACACCATGCACAGGCGATCCACTTGCGGGTTCAGGGAGCACAGGCCGTTGGAGAGCACCTCCGGCAGCATGGGCACCACGAACTCGGGGAAGTAGACGGAGTTGCCGCGCTGATACGCCTCGGCATCCAGCGCAGTGCCGGGACGCACGTAGGCGGACACATCCGCGATGGCCACCCACAGGCGCCAGCCGCCGCCACGCTTGGCTTCACAGAAGACGGCGTCATCGAAGTCGCGGGCATCTTCACCGTCTATGGTGATAAGCGGCAGGGCGCGCAGGTCGATACGACCCTCTTTCGCCTTCTCCGGCACCTGTTCGCCGAGACCGGCGACCTCCTTGGTCACCTCTTCCGGCCAGGTATGGGGGATGCCGTGGGTGCGCAGGGCAATTTCGATCTCCATGCCCGGTGCCATGTTCTCACCCAGCACCTCCAGCACGGTACCGACCGCGTTGATGCGGGCGGTGGCACGTTGGGTGATGCGAACCACCACGACCTGGCTCTGGCGAGCGCCCTTGTTCTCCCCTTCGGGGATGATGATGTCCTGGCCGATACGGCTGTCATCCGGCACCACGAAACCGACGCCATTCTCGATGAAGTAGCGACCGACGATGTCCGCCTCGCGGGCCTTGAGCAGGCGCACCAGACGCGCTTCCTGGCGACCCTTGCGGTCGATCTCGGTCGGTTGCACCAGCACATAGTCGCCGTGCATCAGGCGCTGCATCTCACGGTTGTTCAGGAACAGATCCGATCCGCCGCCTTCCGGGCGCAGAAAACCGAAGCCATCTTTGTGGCCGAGCACATAGCCTTTCACCAGATTCAGACGATCCGGCAGGGCGTAACATTGGTTGCGAGTGAATACCAGCTGCCCATCACGCTCCATGGCGCGCAGACGACGGCGCAAGGCTTCCAACGGCTCTTCGTCGGTCAGCTTGAGGACCTTGGCCAGCTCTTCCCGGGACATGGGTTTTTCATGGCCCTTGATGAGCTCCAGCAGCATCTCGCGGCTGGCGATGGGGTTATCGTATTTTTCGGCCTCGCGTTGGAGGAAAGGATCTTTTTGAGACATAAGCAGGCCTTAGGGTAAGTAATCACGCAGACATTATATCGAAGGGGGGAGCTAATGGCATCCATCGACTGCCTTTTGGCCAATCTCTCTGTCATACTGGCCAAAGTTTGCAGGTATGTGAGACTCGGAACTCATGAGCAAGGACTCGTTCGCCCAATCTGCCGCCTATTTGAAACAGGCGGTTCCCCTGATGATCAAGTATCAGATCCCCACCACCCCGATCAATTATCACCTTTGGTACAACTATGTCTCAGGCGAGATGCCCGAGCTCAACAGTGCCGTCGATCAGGCGATCAAGTTGCAGGGCACCTGCTCGCTGACCACCTGCGAGCGTCTCTACCACCAGCACCTCGCCAGCCA
This sequence comes from Aeromonas lusitana, assembly GCF_002812985.1. Classification (GTDB taxonomy): domain Bacteria; phylum Pseudomonadota; class Gammaproteobacteria; order Enterobacterales; family Aeromonadaceae; genus Aeromonas; species Aeromonas lusitana. The sequence continues at coordinate 21,491 of NZ_PGCP01000042.1, read as the reverse complement.
GGACGAGCAGCAGGTGGAGACCATGAAGCTCAATCTGGCGGCCATGGCCAACGAGCTCAGCCACTCCATGCAGGATGCGATTTCCGACACCGGCCAATTCCAGGCCGTGCTCGACAAGAGCTTCGATCGCTTGAGCCGCATCGATGACGATGGGCTCAGCCTGGACGATACCATGGCCATACTGCGGGAGCTGGTGCGCGAGTCGCGGGACGTGCGCATGTCCACCCTGCATTTTCGCAATCAGCTCAGCAGCGCCGAGAAGGAGATCAAGGAGCTGAAGGAGGCACTGAACGAAACCCGCAAGCTGGCCACCGAAGATGCCCTCACCAACCTGCTCAACCGCCGCGCCTTCGATCTGGAGATGGACAGCCTGATCCGCAGCAAGCAGCCCTTCTCGCTGATCCTGGTGGACATAGATCGCTTCAAGAACTTCAACGACGAGTACGGCCATCTGCTGGGGGATCAGGTGCTGCGCATCTTCGGCAAGCGGCTGCGGGAAGCGAGCAAGGAGGGGATAACCGCCTACCGCCTCGGCGGTGAGGAGTTTGCCCTGCTGGCGCCCCGCCGCTCCCTGTCACTAACCCGCCAGATGGCGGAGAGCCTGCGCCGGGCCATCGAGAAGATGTCGATCCTGGATCGCAAGTCCGGTCGCCGCATCGATCACATCACGGCCTCGTTCGGCGTGGGGGAGCACAGCGGCCAGGAGACAGGGGATGCCCTGGTCGAGCGCACCGACAAACTGCTCTACAAGGCCAAGGAGCTGGGCCGCAACCGGGTCATGCCGCTGCCCTCCTGAATCCGTGCAGGGCAACCTCGAATACAAGAAGGCCGGTCAGTGACCGGCCTTCTTCATTCACAATAACGATAGGCTCGACCTCAGAGGCTCTTGAGCTTCTCTTCCGGCAGGGCCAGCTCGTCGTTGTGGTTGACGCCGATGCCGCGCTCCAGCACCTGGCGGGCGATGGCATGGGCCTCCTCCAGGGAGTGCATGGCATAGGTACCGCACTGGTATTCGTTCAGCTCGGGGATCTTGCCCTGCTCCTGCACGGTCAGCACGTCGCTCATGGCGGCTTTCCAGGCGGCGCCGACACGGGCCTCATCCGGTGCGCCGATCAGGCTCATGTAGAAGCCGGTACGGCAACCCATGGGGGAGATGTCGATGATCTCGACCCCGTTGCCGTTCAGATGATCCCGCATGAAGCCGGCAAACAGGTGCTCCAGGGTGTGGATGCCGCGCTCGGAGAGGATCTCCTGGTTCGGCACGCAGAAGCGCAGATCGAACACGGTAATGGTGTCCTTGTTCGGGGTCTGCATGGTCTTGGCGACCCGCACCGCCGGGGCTTCCATGCGGGTGTGGTCAACGGTAAAACTGTCCAATAACGGCATTTCTGACTCCTGATTGGGTTACGAGAACCAGCCCCCGCTGGGGAGTTGATTCTTGCATTGTCGATACTGGGCGCCGTAGCGCTGCGCGCGGGCCTCCACCTTGCGGGAGACCTTCATCAGCCACCCCTTGGCACGGTAGCTGCCACGCCGGTAACCGCCCCAGCCTTCGTGATAGTTGAGATACTGACCGTAGGCATCCCACTTGGAGGTGCCGTTCAGCCGCTGGGCCTTGTTAGTGTACCAGCCCATGAAATCGATGGCGTCGGCAAAGTCGTCCCGATCGCTCCAGCCGTTGCCGCTCTCCCGCTGGTAGTCATCCCAGGTCTCATCCTTCACCTGGGCGTAGCCGTAAGCAGAGCTGGCACGCCCGGTGGGGATGAACAGGAAATACTGCATCGGCGGCTGGGCATCGTGCACGAAGGAGGACTCCTGATACATCATGGCCATGACCACGTGCACCGGTGTGCCCCAGCGCTCGTTCATCCGCAGCGCCGCCTTGTGCCAGTCCGGCTTCTCCCGAAAGATCTGGCACAGGTTTTCCGGCTGGGCCGGCGGCTTGGTGCTGCAGGCCGTCAGGCTCAGCAGCAGACCCGCCATCACCCAGAGGCGCATCCACATCAAGGACACGCCGAGGTACTTGTCTTCACTACGAAAAAACACATTCATAACGTTAAATAGCGTCTTCGTTCTCTTCGCCAGTACGAATGCGAATTACCCTCTCAACTTCACAGACGAAAATCTTGCCATCACCGATCTTGCCGGTACGGGCCGTGTTCTGAATCGCTTCCAGGCAGGCGTCGAGATCCTCGTCCTGCACCACCAGCTCCACCTTGACCTTGGGCAGGAAATCCACCATGTATTCGGCGCCACGGTAGAGCTCGGTGTGACCTTTCTGACGGCCAAACCCCTTGACCTCGGACACCGTCATGCCATTGATGCCGATCTCGGCCAAGGCCTCGCGTACATCGTCCAGCTTGAACGGTTTGATGATGGCTTCAATCTTCTTCATGGTGACTCCTTACCAGTTCTGTTTGCCAAACCCGGACGTAATGGGGTAACGGCGATCCTTACCAAAGTTGCGGGCCGTGATACGGGGCCCGACGGCGGCCTGACGGCGCTTGTATTCGTTGAGATCCACCAGCCGGATCACCTTGCGAACCACAGCCTCCTCGAAGCCCTCCGCCACCATGTCGACGACCGAGGCATCCTCTTCCACATAGCGCTTGAGGATGGCATCCAGGATGTCATAGGGAGGCAGGCTGTCTTGATCCACCTGATCCGGTGCCAGCTCTGCCGAGGGGGGACGATCGATGACCCGCTGCGGGATCACGTAATCGACCGTGTTGCGATACTCGCACAGCTTGAAGACCAGCGTCTTGGGCACGTCTTTGAGCACATCGAAGCCGCCGGCCATGTCGCCGTACAGGGTCGCATAACCCACCGCCATCTCGCTCTTGTTGCCGGTGGTCAACACGATGCGGCGACGCTTGTTGGAGAGCGCCATCAAGAGCACGCCGCGGCAGCGGGCCTGCAGGTTCTCTTCCGTGGTGTCGCGGGCGGTACCGGCAAACAGTGGCGCCAGCTGGGCCATGAAGCCTTCGAACATGGGCTCGATGGAGATGATGTCAAACTCCACCCCCATCCGCTCGGCCTGCTCTTTGGCATCTTCCACGCTCATCTGGGCTGTGTAGCGGAACGGCATCATCACCGCCTGCACCTTGTCGGCACCGATGGCGTCGGCAGCGATAGCCAGGGTCAGGGCGGAGTCAATCCCGCCGGAGAGGCCCAGTACGGCGCCCTGGAAGCCGTTTTTGGTGATGTAGTCGCGCACCGCCAGTACCAGCGCCTGGTAGATCTCGGCCAGGGGCGAGAGGGAGGCGGCGGGTTCTTGCATCTTCACCGGCTGAGCGCTTTCAAAACGCACCAGTGCCAGTTCCTCGGCGAAGGGGGCCAGCTTATGAGTCAGCTCGCCCTGGCCGTTAAACACCTTGGAGCAGCCATCGAAGATAAGCTCATCCTGACCGCACACCTGATTGAGGTAGACGAGCGGCAAACCGGTCTGGGCGCAGCGCTCCGTCATCAGCTCGTGGCGAACCCAGGGCTTTTCCCTGTCGTAGGGTGAGGCATTGATGGTGAGCAGCAACTCGGCGCCCGCTGCCTTGGCTGCCAGCGCAGGACCCGGTTGCCACAGATCTTCGCAGATAAGCAGCCCCAGCTGATGACCACGGAACGGCACCACGCAAGTCTTCGAGCCGGTGCTGAAATAGCGCTTCTCATCAAACACCCCGTAGTTCGGCAAATCCTGCTTGAAGTAGCGGGCGACCAGCTTGCCCTGCTCATAGAGGGAGGCCGCGTTGTAGAGCGCCCCCTCTTCACGCCAGGGGTGACCCACCAGGATGGCGCACTGGCCAGCCCAGGCCGAGACACGCGCCAGCGCGGCGTCGACCCGGATCATCAGGTCGGCACGCAGCAGCAAGTCTTCCGGCGGATAACCGGTCAGCGCCAGCTCGGAGCACACCAGCAGATCGGCACCTTGCAGATCCGCCTGCGCGGCCGCGGCCAGCACCTTGTCACAGTTATCTTCGATGGCGCCTACCGTCAGATTTAACTGGGCAAGCATCAGAGAGAGGGCTTTTGCCATGGCGATGCATCTTGAATTCGAAAATGATGGGGAATGATAAAGAAAAGGCGCTGGCTGTGCCAGCTCAACACTTGGGCTTTGCGCTGGAGTTCTGGCTGCCAGGAGATAAGATGTAACTAATCAAGGGAGACATTGCCATGGTCAAGGATGTGAAAGGATTCACCCTGCTTGAGCTGATGATTGCCGTCAGTCTGGGGGTTATCTTGCTCGGGATAGGGGCCCCCGCCATGTCGAGCCTGCTCAATCAAAACACCCTGCAGTTTGAATCCCGCTCAGTCCTTAAATATTTGCGTTTCGCTCGCAGTCAGGCTGTCGACAACCAACAAACTGTCACGGCCTGCCTAGCCAACGCCAGCGACAACTGCGTCACGGCCAATCCGACCCAAGTCTTGATCTTCGTCGATACCAACAGCAACAACGTGCTCAATAATGGAGAGCAATTTTTGGCAAGAAGTCCGGCATTCCCCAGGACGCTGACCGCTTCCAACAACCGGCTTTCCACCACCTTCAGCCCGGATGGCACCAGCTTAGTCACCAATGCCACCCTCAGTCTCTGCAGCCCCGGCAATGCTCAGGTCAACTTGATCATTGCCCCATCAGGCCGCGCTACCCAGTCCACTCAGGCCAATACCTGCCCTTGATGCGCTTGGTTCGCTATCGTAACTGGGCCGCATCCTGCTGCTGCCCCTCCTTTGACTGAAACTTGTCCTCCAGGGGGCGGCACTCCAACAGCTTGTGCACAGGCACCACGACACCGTTGACCTCGTATCCTCGCTGCTCAAACTTCTCCTGTACTGCCTGCTGGCCGCTCTCCGCTACGGTTCCATGCAGCACGACTCTCTGCCCGTTGGTCAGTTCGGCATAGCACTTCATATCATCCGCCATTGCGGCGCCTGACAGCAGTATGCCGAGGCCCAACACCATCTTCAGCGGTTTCATTGCGCCTCTCCTTCGTAGAGGTAAATCTTCTTGAGCGACATGTCCATCTCAGCCTCTTCCGCTCCCTGGGCACATTCGCCCCCACCGGTACAGCGCTCCGGCTCACCACTACCATCATCTTTGAGGATGACTTCCTCCCCGCTGCCGCCCCCCAGGATGCGGATCTTGGCATCATCGCCGGCATGTACCACCAGATCGTCCGCCACCTTATTCTGCACCTCGACATAGCGCTCCGGCGTCTCATTGCCATCCAGATCAACCACGTAGCGGAAGGAGCTGCCATAGTGCATATCCATCATGTATTGGCGAGCAGCCCCGATGGACTGAATGGTACATTGCTGGAACGACTGCACTTGTGGCAAGAAGGAGGTGAAATAGAGTTTGCCCTGCAAGACCACCCCGGCCCCCAGAGATTTCTCCCCCTCTTCATTCAACCAGTTCACCCAGCCTTTGGCGCTGGTAATACCGGCCTTGGTTGCCAGCGTACCCGCAGTTGTCGTCTGAGCCGACAGGGGATCATTGGTCACATCGTAGAGGTTTGATATCAAGATAGGATCTCTGGCCGTCGCATTGGCGGCACGCGGCATAACATCATAGTCACGCAGCATGAAATACCCGTTACGGACGGTCGATTCGGACGACGGGCGATTGCGATCGCCACTGCCGATCAGGACGGCATCGAAGGGGCGATCCTGATAGGAGTAGGTCGTATTCCCCCCGACGACCGTTGCCGTCACTTGTTTGTTGATGGTCCGAACCACGACGGGCTGGATGAAGAAGCGGCGATCATCCGCCAACATCGAGTCAGACCCCAGGCTGGCAAACTTGAAGACCCGCCAGTCCGACTTGGTGGCAGAGGGCAGGTCCATCCGCCAGATGTTGCCGCCCGTATCCCCCGCATAGATGCGATCGACCTTGTCATCCCCATCGCTATCAAGCGTTGCGACTGAGCCCGGCATACTGTCTGTCATGCCGCTGACCTGCAGATTGGAGGTCGAGGTGGCCGCCGGGGTCGCGCTGAATACAAGAACTCCCGTTGCGGCATTAACGATATAGATCCCCAAGCCAGTACTGTCATTGGTTCCCAGCCCCGCAACACTCTTGTTGGTGTCATAGCCTCCGGTAAATATCAACACGGGATCTGTGACCCCTGGAACGAAGGCCACCTCGGGGACCGACCAGGTCAGCCCCAGGGTACCAAATCCCGTGGACTGGGCATTTAGCCGCCATTTCAGAGTCGGGGTATTCGGGTTAGACAGATCGAAGGCGTAATACGCCTTGCCACCGCTTCTCAGACCGGTAAACACCCAGACAAAGTCACTTTCGGAGGCTTTCAGTACCCCGTTGCGATTGGCGTCTTTGATAAGGGCAACGGGAGAGGAGTCGACACCATAGAGGTGTTCCGCGGACTCGGCATTGGCACGCAACGCTTTCTGGTTCGCCAGGAATTCATAGGGAATGGTGGCCCAACTCTCGTCTATGGTGCTGCCCATATCCTTGAACATGTGCAGGAAGCCGGCATTGGTGCCAAACACTATCCGCAAGTCAGGCGCATCCGTCATATTGCCTGACTGGGGCCCGTAGTTCAGCACCAGCGGACGGGAGTGCAGGGGGTCCCCCATGATATGGGTACGGATAGTCGTCGAGGTATCGAAGTCTTCATCATCGACATCCAATCCCTTGGTCCAGTCGATCAGCTTGTCGAGCTCGGCCGTGTCGCTGGCTTTCATCCAGGTCATCAGCGCCGCCTCAGTGCCCGCCTGAGAAACCAGGTTTGCCTTGGTCAAGACATCGAGCCTAGTTTGAGCATTATTGATGACATAGAGGCTTCGGGAGCTCTTGGCCGCCAGCATGGCCTGTGCGCCACCCTCTGCCACCCTGTTACCATCTTTGGTTGATGACCAGTAGGTCTGGGCGCTGTCGAGTATGGTCCCATCAAACTTGATGGCAGGCAGGCCACGGCTGTCTGCGACATAACCATCCGTGGAGAACATCAATTTTTTCAAGTTGCCCCGCCACCTCGGCCCCACATCCGGCTCAAACATGGCGTAGTAGATATTGTTGAGACTACGAGTCCTATCGAAGTTATTGCTGGCAATGGCCGGCGAAACCAAGGAAGTGTTGATTCTGAGGATGGCGAGCAGAGAGGCTTTCAAGGCGTCAGTCAGGGCGGAGGCATTGGTTGCCGGATAATATTCCCCCCCACCGCGCCGCGCCGTCTCCGCCAGCAGATTCCCCGCTCCGCTGACCGCCTCATCACCAAAACCTACGGTAAAGGTAGTCACCGTCTGGGTGCCAGGGGAGACGGAATTGACATCCTTGTGCTTCATATAGCCGGCCAGAGCGGCCAGATAGCTGGTTGGTTTGGGGCTACCTGACCCATAGGCCACGGTCGAACCATAAGCAGCCTTTTCATCGGTCGAGAGCGTATTGATCAACCCTTGCACAAATGTGTTTGATGAGGTGTCCTGAGTCGGCTCGCCATCTGTGATATAGATGACATAACCGTTGTTGGAGCAGTTATCATACGGGGCCTGGTAGGTACCGGCCGGGCTCTCTGCCGTGGTATCTCTCGGGGAGCCTTGCAGGCCATAGACCACAGCCTTGCCTCCGAAGAACTGGTACGCCTCCCTCAACGTCTCGCAAAGCGGAGTATTGGTGCTGGCTGTCAGTGCCTCGACTCGATCCAGCAGATCCTGCTCCCCGGTCTTGCCGTTGCTCAGCGTCACCTCACTGCCAAGGATATCCCTGACAATGCGACCGCCATTGTTATCTGTGTCATCATTTCGATTGAAAATCGCCAGACCAAAGTCGACGCCAGGGGTAGATGAAATAAGACCTTTCACCGCATCTTTGGCAATACGCAGCCTGGATTGTATCGAGTAGCCTGTTGGTCCATAGTACCAACGAATATAATTGGCTGAATAAATAGTTACCGCCGTATTACTGGCATTAACGGCATTGTTTTTACTCGCCGTATAGAACCACTCCCCCCGGGTATTGCTGGTCTTATCCACCGGATAACCCGTCCCCACCGACCAGTTCCCGGTATAGGGGTTCGCCGGATTGCTTGCCGTCACGTCCTGCTTGCAGTCAACCAGGCTGATATTACTCACCTGATAACCGCTAAGAGAATACCATTCCCCCCGGCCTCTCCCCGGGGGCGTGCCGTTCTCCACCTCGTAACTCCACATCTGAGACTGAAAATATCCCGTATTGGCAAGCGGAGTCTTGGAGGTGGCGCAGGCATTCAACTTGTCGGAGAAACGCTTATTGCTGTTGATGGCCGGGATACTGCCATCCGTAGAGAAATAGATAAATTTATTGCTGTTGGCCGTATCGGGATCATTGTTAAGGGCTGGATAAACGGTCGCTGGGTTATAGGTTTCTTTGATCTGCTCCATGGTATCCGCCATGCTACCTGAGTTATCGAATATCAGCAGAACCTTGGGGCGGAAATCACCAGCCTTGTTGAAGTCATAAATAAAGAGCTCGGTGTCATCGGCTCTCGTTGTATTGGCGACCAGTATCATGCTGGACCAGCACAAGACAATTCCAATTTGTCGTAACCACATATCCTTCGCTCCTATTTGGTGAGCAGTGGTTGTTCCACGCCTGCAACCCAGTTCAACTGGCTCGCATATTTTCCATAATTCACGGTGGTCTGCAGCTCGACATACTTACATGCCGGAATGACGTTGTTGCTGCTGGCCTCAACCTTGCGCTTGCAGACGGTCTCGGTACGAGTGGTAAGAGCCACCGCGGCTGAAGCATTGCTGCTGTTGACGGTGATGGCCGCACTGGCACCCATATTCGAGATCAGTGTCGACACGTTATTGCTCTGCATGGCGGCCTCAATGATCCCTTCGAGTCTATGCTCTGCCTGTCGGAAACTGGCCGCCGCGCCAGCCATCTTGAGATCCTGTCCCGATGACTGCATCACCACCACCGCAATCAAGGTCAAAGGAACCAGGATAATCAAAGCCACGATCAGGGCCACACCGCGCTGAGTTTTCATGACCCACCCCCGCTAATCACCGCCGGATTACGCAGTGATACGCTGGTTTCCAGTAACAACCGGCGAAATCCATCACCATTGCCCGAAACCGATATGTCGCCAACCTGATAGGTGTTGTTATTGGCGTAGCGGAGCGATGCTTGCAATGAACGAACGAGCACGAAGACTCTGGCAGCGACGACACGTCCCTCACTCCACTCTTGTTCGGTGACATTAGTGGTAGCGACATAACGATCGATGGATCCATCAGGTACCTGGCTGTCATCCACTCCAAATAATACGTTCAATCGCTCAATGCCTTCTGCCATGGCACCACCAATCAGAACTGAGCCCGCATTGGCCGTCAGGTATCGCTTCCTCAACTCAGGGCTGTTCGTGGTCGCATTGGGGGAAAGATAATAAATAACGTGTTGATATTCCCATAACTGGCGTGCTGGCATGGTCCCGACAGTCGGTATCGTCTCTCCCCCCTTGAACATCTGGGCGGCCTGAGTTGTCGTGGCAAGATAGAAGCGGTTGCCAGCAGCATTGGCATCGGTGAGAGGACGGCCCATCAGCCGCTTGATGCTAATGACGTCTGTGTTGGCGATACGTGAAGCGACGGGAATACAGGCAAACGCACTTGCAGTAGTCAGCTTGTTGTTATCAATCCGCGTGACCCAAAGGGCTCTGTTTGTCCCTACATTGGGCGGCAAGCTGCCTCGCCCCAAGTTATCCAGGCAGTCATCTGACGAAGCGACGGTAGACCCAGTACTCAATGTCACTCCCTGCCCCGTGGCCATGGGAGAACCCGTGTAATCTCCCCAGAAACCCGCCCATTTCAGATCCTGAGTGAGCATGCGCATGGCGATGCGGCCGTTCTCCTGCAACTCGCTCTGATCGAAGGCATCCTCCGTGGTAGCACGGGACGCCACAAAGATACTCAAGCCACCGCCGACCAGAAAAACGCCTATCAACATAGCAATCAACCACTCGACCAGCGTAAAGCCGCGGGCGTTCATAGGGTCGTCGTCAGCACAAACTGACGCCTCTGCCGATCGACTGCGTTGTTGAGACCACAACTGTTACGTACAGCAGTGACGGAGCCGCTACCATCGGACAGGGACTGACGACCACGCCAGAAAATCCCCACAGTCAGGCTGTTATTGGCACCGCGAATGACACAACCGACCGGGGACTGAAGAGACGCACCGGCTCCTGAGATGGCTCCAGAAACGGCTGTTCCCATAAGAGAGCGTTGCCAATAGAAGAGATCAAGCGCCTGCCTGTCGCTACGGCTGCAACCCGCCATGGTGCCATCGTTGCTGGCACAAGTGGGCAGGTTTGGTGCAGCGCTCGATACCACAGCAATGCTTTGAGCTGACCAGCTGTCCTTGTTGATTCTGACTCGCTCCACCAGATCGTTGGCCAACCAGCTGGCGATGGTGCGTTGACGGGCCTCGTAGCTTGAAAACTTGGCCGTCGCCTGCATGGCCACCAGGCCAAGCAGGCCAAAAGAGAGCACCACGGCGGCTATCATCACCTCCAGCAGACTGAATCCGGTCATCCGACAGCGACGTTGTAGTTTCATCGGCTAGTCCCAACAAGCGTTGTTGGTGGTATTGCCAAGCCGAGTGGCACTGCGGGTCCCGTTCTGATCGATGGAGAAGATGATGCAGTCGCTATCGGAGCCTTGCGCCCCCGATGCTGTCGCAAACAGGGTAAATGTATTGCCGGCAGCGGAAATAACCAGATGATAAAGACCGGACTCCGAGTGGTCGGAGATATTCAGCGCAGCCGAGGTAGAGGCGTACTGATTGAAGTCCATAAAATAGGTTTCTTGTCTGTTGGCGGCATCCAACAGCATATTTTTGGCATCAACGCGGTGGCTGATCAGCAGGTAACGCTGATAAGAGGGGTAGGCAATAGTGCCAAGAATCGCCACGATTGCGACGACTATCATCAATTCGATGAGGGAAAAGCCTCGATAGAACCCAATCATGTCCCATCCTTGGTGACTGGTAGTCCTGACAGTCTAATGCCGGATTGGTCGCAACGACAAATCCGGCATTAGAAACTTCACGCTTTATTCTTAGGCCATCCTGGCCATATTCAAATAATTCTAAGCTCTGGCGGCACTTCGAACACCACGTTCTCCTCACGGCCAGGGTGCTCCGTCACTATCTTGCCCCCCAACTCACGCAGACGGGTGATGACGTTCTGCACCAGGATGTCGGGAGCGGAGGCCCCGGCCGTTACCCCGATACGCTCTACACTTTCCAGCCAGCTTGGCTCGATCATGGAGGCATCGTCGATAAGGTAGGCGCGCGCTCCCACCTTCTCGGCCAGCTCCCGCAGGCGATTGGAATTGGAAGAGTTACGCGACCCGACCACCAGCATGGCATCCACCAACCCCGCCATCTCCCGCACTGCATCCTGGCGGTTCTGGGTGGCGTAGCAGATGTCATCCTTGCGCGGCCCCTGGATCTTGGGGAAGTGCGCACGCAAGGCATCGATGACATCCGAGGTCTCATCCACGCTGAGGGTGGTCTGGGTGACAAAGCAGAGGTCATCCGGGTTCTTCACCTGCAGTGTGGCGACATCCTCGGGTGTTTCCACCAGATACATGCCCCCTTCCGGATTCTCATACTGCCCCATGGTGCCGATCACCTCGGGGTGACCGGCGTGACCGATCAGCACCGCCTCGGAGCCCTTGCGGCTGGCACGATGGACCTCCATGTGCACCTTGGTCACCAGCGGGCAGGTTGCGTCGAACACCTTGAGGGCACGGGATTTCGCCATCTCGCGCACCGTCTTGGCGACGCCGTGGGCGGAGAAGATGACGATGCTGTCGTCCGGCACCTCGTCGAGCTCCTCGACGAACACGGCGCCCGCCTCTTTGAGCTTGTTCACCACGTAGCGGTTGTGTACCACCTCGTGGCGCACATAGATGGGCGCACCGAACTTCTCCAGCGCGCTCTCGACTATGCTGATGGCACGGTCGACGCCGGCGCAAAAGCCGCGGGGATTAGCCAGCAGAATATCCATCAGTGCACCTCACTCATGACGATAGTCCGGCCGACATCGAGACGGGAAAATCCGCAGGGGTTAGCGATCAGGGTAGCCATCAGTGGGCAAGCTCCTCGTCATCGATGCCCAGGATCTCCACCTCGAAGGTGACGGTGTGACCCGCCAGGGGATGATTGAAATCAACCGTCACCGACATGCCTTCCACCGCCCGAATAATGCCGGGCAACTCGCCGCCGTTAGGCTGATCGAACACCATGATGGTGCCGACCTTGGGCTCCATATCGGCGCCGAACTTGGCTCTGTCCAGATGGTAGATGTTGTCGGGGTTGGAGAGGCCGAAAGCCTGCTCCGGCGCCAAAGTGAAGCTCTTGGCCTCCCCTTGCTGCAGCCCCAGCAGGCACTGCTCGAAGCTCATCGTCAGGCTCCCATCCCCCATCCGCAGGCGGGCCGGCTTGCCGTGCAGCGCAGTGCTGTCGGCGACCGAACCATCTTCCAGCTTGATGGCGAAATGGAACAGCACGCTGCTGTCAGCGGCAATCTGCTGGCTCATGAGGTCGCTTCCTTTTTCTTCTCACTGCGAAAGCCTTCCAGCACTATCATGGCGGCGCCGATGAAGATGAAGCTGTCTGCCAGATTGAATGCCGGCCAGTGGGATCGCTGCCAGTAGAAGTCGAGGAAATCGACCACATGGCCCAACACCAGACGATCGAACACGTTGCCGAGCGCCCCGCCGATGATGAGGGAATAGGCAATACCGCTCCAACGCTGGGTCACCGACTGCTTGCGCAGCCAGTGGATCAGCAGGCCGCAGATGGCAAACGCCAGCACCGCGAAGAACCAGCGTTGCCAGCCTCCCTGGTCTGCCAGGAAGCTGAATGCCGCCCCCTTGTTGTAGACATGCACCAGGTTGAAGAAGGGGGTGATCTCCACCCCCGGATAACCAAACGGCAGCAACTTGACCACGGCGAGCTTGCTCGCCTGGTCCAGTACGAAGGCCAGCACCGCCAGCCACAGCCAACGCAGGCCGGTTTTTTGAGTGTCTTGAGTCATGTTCATCAGGCAAATTGACGTGTTTCGCCGTCACCCTCGACGTTGGTGACGCAGCGGCCACAGATCTCTTCGTGGCCCTTGATGGTGCCTACGTCTTCCACATGGTGCCAGCAGCGATCGCACTTGGCGGCGGCAGACTGGGCCACGCTCAGCCAGAGATCGTCACGCTCGGTGGCGACCGCGTCAGCCGGTGCGCTGTCAGCCACCACAACCTTGGCCTTGGAGGTGAGCAGCACGAAGCGCAGTTCATCGCTCAGGGCATTCAGGCGCGCAGCCAGATCCGGTTTGGCAAACAGGGTCAGCTCGGCCTGCAGGGAGCCGCCGATGCGTTTCTCGCCACGAGCCGCTTCCAGCGCCTTGTTCACCTCGCCACGGACAGTCAGGATCTCGGCCCAGAAGGCATCGCCCATCTGCTCGCCAGCATCCAGTCCGAACAGGCCGTCGTACCACTCCTCGGTGAACACGAACTCACCGCGCTCGCCCGGCAGCAGGGCCCAGATCTCGTCGGCGGTGAAGCTCATGATGGGCGCCATCCAGCGCACCATGGCCTCGGCGATGTGATACAGGGCAGTCTGGCAGGAGCGACGGGCCAGGCTGTCTGCCTTGGCGGTGTACTGACGGTCCTTGATCACATCCAGGTAGAAGGAGCCCATCTCGATGGAGCAGAACTGCATCAGCTTCTGGGTCACACCGTGGAAGTTGTACTCATCGAACGCGGTCACGATCTCGGCCTGCACGGCCTTGGCACGACCCACGGCCCAGCGATCCACTACTACCATGTCGGCAGGTGCCACCATGTCGGTCGCCGGATTGAAGCCGTTCAGGTTCGCCAGCAGGAAGCGGGCGGTGTTGCGGATACGGCGATACGCATCGGCGCTGCGCTTGAGGATCTCGTCGGAGACGGTCATCTCACCGGTATAGTCGGTGCTCGCAACCCACAGACGCAGGATGTCGGCACCCAGCTTGTTCATCACGTCCTGGGGGCTGACCACGTTGCCGATGGATTTGGACATCTTGCGGCCCTGACCATCCACGGTGAAGCCGTGGGTCAGTACCTGGTTGTAGGGGGCCTTGTTCTTCATGGCCACGCCGATCATCAGGGAGGACATGAACCAGCCACGGTGCTGATCCGAGCCTTCCAGATACATGTCGGCCGGGTTGCCATTGAACTCGGGACGGGCATCCACTACTGAGGAGTGGGTCGAACCCGAGTCGAACCAGACGTCCAGGGTATCCGGCACCTTGTCATAGTTGTCGGCATCCGCGCCGAGCAGATCGGCCTTGTCCAGATCCCACCAGGCCTGGATGCCTTTCTGTTCCACCAGCTTGGCAACCTCTTCCATCAGACGGACGGATTCCGGGTGCAGCTGCTGGGTCTCCTTGTGAACGAACAGGGAGATGGGCACGCCCCAGGTACGCTGACGGGAGATGCACCAGTCGGGACGGTTCTCGACCATGGCCTGGATGCGGTTCTTGCCCCATGCCGGTACCCAGCCGCTCTGGCCGTGTTCGGCAATGCCTTGAGTCTCGATGCGATCGATCTCTTCCAGGGCACGCTTGCGCAGACCGTTCTGCTCCATGCTGATGAACCACTGGGGAGTGGCACGGAAGATGATCGGGGTCTTGTGACGCCAGCAGTGCGGGTAGGAGTGGTTGAACACCTGATGATGCAGCAGGGCGCCACGCTCGGTCAGCACGTCCACCACGGCGGCGTTGGCCTTGAACACGTGCTGGCCGGCAAACAGTTCGGTATCCGGCAGATAGACACCGTTGCTGCCGACGGGATTCGCCACTTCCAGACCGTACTTCTGGCCGACCACGAAGTCTTCCTGACCGTGGCCAGGAGCTGTATGGACGATACCGGTACCTGCGTCCAGGGTGACGTGATCACCCAGCACAACCGGTACATCGTAGTGGTAGAAGGGGTGGTTGAAGCGCAGCAAATCGAGGGCCGCACCCTTGGCGTAACCCAGGTTGTGGTACTGCTCGATACCGGCTCTGTCCATCACGTCCTTGACCAGCTCGGCGGCCAGGATCAGGCGCTCGGGATTGTCACCCTCGACCTGTACCAGGGCGTAGTCCAGGTCCACGTGCATGGCGATGGCGCGGTTGGCCGGCAGGGTCCAGGGGGTGGTGGTCCAGATCACGGCAGAGAGCGGACCTTTACCCGTGTGACCTTCCGGGCAGTCAAACTTGGCAGCGACGGCCGCTTCGTCGACGGCCTTGAAACGCACGTCGATGGAGGGGGAGTTCTTGTCGTAGTACTCGACCTCGGCCTCGGCCAGGGCGGAACCACAGTCGGTACACCAGTGCACCGGCTTGGAGCCCTTGTGCAGGTGGCCGTTCTCGACGATCTTGGCCATGGAGCGGATGATGTTGGCTTCGGTGCCAAAATCCATGGTCAGATAGGGGTGTTCCCAGTCACCCAACACACCCAGACGGATGAAGTCGGTCTTCTGCGCTTCGATCTGGGTCTTGGCGTATTTGCGGCACTCGGCGCGGAACTCGGCGGCGGAGACCTTCTCCCCCGGCTTGCCGACCATGCCTTCCACTTTCAGTTCGATGGGCAGACCGTGGCAATCCCAGCCTGGCACATAGGGGGAATCGAAGCCCGCCATGCCCTTGGACTTGATGATGATGTCTTTGAGGATCTTGTTGACCGAGTGACCGATGTGAATGCTGCCGTTCGCATAGGGGGGGCCATCGTGCAAAATGAAAGAAGGCTTGCCCGCTTTGGCGCGGCGAATGGCGCCGTAAAGATCCTGATCGTACCAACGCTTGAGCATGTTGGGTTCGCGCTTGGCCAGATCGCCACGCATCGGAAACTCGGTTTCCGGCAGATTCAGGGTGTGTTTATAGTCGCTCATCAGTCCTGGGTTCCCTTCTTTTCTAAAAGAGTGCTGGGTAAATTGAATGGTGGCAGCCCGAACCAGGCTCGGGCCGCCAGGGCATCTCGTTCGATCTGCTCTTTCAAGGCGGTGAAAGAGGCAAACTTCTGCTCTTCGCGCAGCTTGTGGCGAAGCAGCACCTTGACCTGCTGACCATATAAGTCACCAGAAAAATCAAATAGATGTACTTCCAATCTGGCTTGTGTACCGCTCAAGGTCGGCCGTACACCCACATTGGCGACACCGGGGAAGGTCTTGCCGGAACATAACACTTCCACCGCGAACACGCCACCGACCGGGATCACCTGCCGTTTCAGGGCGAGGTTGGCAGTGGGAAAACCTATGGTGCGCCCCAGCTTGTCGCCATGGGCCACCCGGCCGCTGATGGCGTAAGGGCGGCCGAGCATCAGCTCCACCTCAGCCATGCGACCGGCCGCCAGCGCCTCGCGCACCAGCGTGCTGCTGACCCGCTGGCGAGACAGCTGGAAGCTCTGGGTGCTGATCACCTCAAAGCCGAAGCGGCGCCCCGCCTCTTCCAGTAGCTGGAAATCCCCCTCCCGTCCGCGGCCGAAGCGAAAATCGTCCCCCACCACCAGGTAGTGGACGCCGAGTTTCTCCACCAGCAGTTGCTCGATGAAGGTGCTGGCGGCCTGTTCGGCGAAGCGATGGGTGAAACGCACGCAGAGCATGCGATCGATCTGCATGGCCTTGAGGGCTTCGTACTTCTCCCGCCAGCGGCTGAGGCGGGCGGGTGCGGCCGAGCCTGCAAACAGCTCGAGGGGTTGGGGCTCGAACAGCATGACGCAGGCAGGCAGCCCCAGCTGAGCGGCTTTTGCCTGCAATCTGGCCAGCACCGCATGGTGTCCCTGATGAACCCCATCGAAGTTGCCTATGGTCAATACACAGCCCCGGTGACGGGGCTTGATATTGTGAATGCCGCGAATAAGCTCCATCAGTGCCTTGTGCGTTGCTGCCATGGAAATCGGCGGATTATATATCAGCCAGCCAGCAGGGTCAGCCCTCCTGGCCCGATTTCAGCTACCTTGGTCCACTCTGGCGAGATCCATCGAGTGCGGGTCAGCCCTGCTGCAGACCCGATTTCAGCTACCTTGGCTCAATGCCAAGCGTCTCTGACACGATCCGCACGGTGAGGATCAGCCCTGCTGCAGACCCGATTTCAGGCCCAGTGGCCCAACCTCAAGCGCCTCGGATGCAATCGGCACGGCGCCGAACAGCAAGATCAATCTTGCTGCTGACCCGACTTCAAATGCCTTGGCCGGATGCCGAACGCCAGCAGGGTGATCCCGTACAGGCCGCCGCCTGCGCAGAGCAGCAGGGTCAGCTCCAGGCTGGCCTTGCCCATGCTCCAGGCGCCCCACTGGGCGAGATCCGGTGACAAGTAGGCAAGCAGGCCTCCCATCAGCAGGGTCGCCGTCAGCAGCTTGAGGCAGAACATCCCGGTCTCGCGGGATGGCCGGTAGACCTTCTGATCGTAGAGCCCCTTGAACAGCAGGGCGGCGTTCAGGGTACCGGAGCAGGCGGTGGCGAGCGCCAGCCCGACATAGCCGAGCGGGTAGATGAAGATGAGGTTGCACACCATGTTGGCCACCATGGACATGACCCCGATCCGCACCGGGGTCTTGGTGTCCTGGCGGGCGTAGTAGCCGGGGGCCAGCACCTTGATCAACATCAGGGAGAGCAGGCCGGTAGTGGAGGCCAGCAGGCTGGCGCTCGACATGCTCACCTCATGCAGACCGAACTCGCCGCGCATGAACAACACCCTCAGTATGGGCTCGCGCAACACGGCGATCCCCACCATGGCGGGCAGGCCGAGCAACATCACCATGCGCACCCCCCAGTCCATGGTGCGGGAGAAGTCGGCCGGATCCGCGTCCACGTGCTTCTTCGCCAGGGCCGGCAGGATCACGGTACTGATGGCCACCGCAAACAGGCCTAGGGGGAACTCCAGCAGCCTGTCCGAGTAATAGAGGTAGCTGATGGCACCGGTCGCCAGGAAAGAGGCGAGCATGGTATTGATCAGCAGGTTGATCTGGCTGACCGAGACACCAAACAGTGCCGGGATCATCAGGGTGCGGATCTTCACCACCCCTGGGTGGTGCCAACCCCACTTGGGCCACACCAGCATGTTGATCTGGCGCAGGAAGGGATACTGGAACAGGAACTGCACCAGGCCGCCGAGGAAGACACCGATCGCCAGTGCGATCTCCGGGCTGTCCATCAGGGGCGCTATCCACCAGGCCGCCCCTATCATGGTGATGTTGAGAAACACCGGTGTGAAGGAGGAGACGGCGAAGCGGCCGAAGGTGTTGAGAATGGCCCCCGCCATGGCGGTGAAGGTAATGAACCAGAGGTAGGGGAAGGTTATCTTGAGCATCAGGCTGGCCAGCTCGAACTTCTCGGCAGCCGGGCCGCCGTGCAGCCAGTCCCAGAACCAGCCCCAGCCGAACAGGGCGGTCAAGACGCCAGACCCCAGCACCCCGAGCAGGGTGACGACTGTGACGATTCCCCCCAGGGTCCCCGCCACCGCAGCCAGCAGTTCACGGACCTCCTGCTCGTCACCATTTTTCTTGTACTCCGTCATCACGGGCACGAAAGCCTGGTTGAAAGCGCCTTCGGCGAACAGGCGACGCAGGAAGTTGGGAATGCGGTTGGCAAAGAAGAAGACGTCTGCCGCCACCCCGGCGCCGAGCAGATTGGCGATGACCACATCGCGAACCAAGCCCATCACACGGGACGCCAGCGTCATTGCGGACACTATCATGCCGGATTTGATCAATTTCTTACTCAAGACGAAGCCTCTGGAACTGTCAGAATGAAAAGAATGCTGGTAGAATCGGCCGACAGTTTAACCGCCTCCCCACAGACACACCACCGGGGGGCGGTGTTTATTTGCACAAATCATTTGACAATATGTGGTTGGGAGGGCATATTTCCGGGCCTTTTCAATACACTCGCTAAGACAGTTTTAGGAGTTTTACCTTGGCTAATATCAAATCTGCTAAGAAGCGCGCGATTCAGTCAGAGAAACGTCGTCAACACAACGCCAGCCGTCGTTCCATGACCCGTACCTACCTGAAGAAAGTAATCGCTGCCATCGCTTCTGGCGACAAAGCTGCTGCCGTTGCTGCTTTCGCTACCGCTCAGCCGATCATGGATCGCATGGCTACCAAAGGCCTGATCCACAAGAACAAAGCTGCTCGTCACAAGAGCCGCCTGTCTGCCCAGATCAAAGCTATGGCTTAATCAGCTTCGGCTGATCAAAGTTAAAAAAACCGGCCTAGTGCCGGTTTTTTATTTGTCTGCGCTGCAGTACAACTTGTGCAGCAAGGCGATCATCTCGCACACCTCATGGCTGCGCAGCGAATAATAGACCGTCTGGGCCTCCTTTCGCGTCGCCACCAGTTCATCACGGCGCAACACCGCCAGATGTTGTGACAGGGCCGACTGGCTCAAGCCGAGTCGCTCGTTCAGCTCCCCCACCGACAGCTCCCGCTCCAGCAACTGACACAGGATGAACAGCCGCCGCTCATTGGCCAACGCCTTGAGCAGGGTAACCGCCCGCCCGGCGTTCGCCGCCATCTCTTCCAGCTGCATCTCAGACCCTCTCTCGCCAAACCGGCATCATAGCCCCTGCTCCCGCGATTTAAAACGACAGGGTGGCGGGCTGGATCGACGCAAAATTCTCCTGCCCGGCAAACAGGAAGGAGAAATCACTCTCACAGACCCGTTTCACAGCAGGATGTTGGATCATCCGCTCGGCGAAGATGACGTAATACTCCTCCATCAGATCCTGGGTCTCTCCCAGCAGCATCACCTCCTCCCCCTCCAGGATCTCCTCCCGGTAGATGGTGGGCGCCATGAAGATGCCCTGATTGAAGAAGCCGAAGGCCTTCATCAGAGCCGCATCGTCGAACTCCCCCAGGATGCTGGGAGAGATGCCCTGCTGCTCGAACCACTGGGTCAGCTGGCGCCCCATGGCGGTACGCCGGCCGGGGATGAGCAACTTGCGCTCCTCAAGGCAGGCCGGGAAGGCCTTCTCGGGCAGTGGCGCCTTGCAGAAGAAGCTGACGCCGCAACCACCGAGCCGCTTGGAGAGCAGGCCGGCATGCTGGCTGGAGTCCACCGGGCAGTCGGAGAGGATCATGTCGAGCTTGTGCTCGCTCAACTGCTCGAGCAGCAGCTCGTGGGTCGATTCGAAACAGCGCAGATGAATGGAGCCATCGTTCGGGATGACGGAGAGCAGCACCCGGCTCGCGAGGCGTTTGGAGAGCGCATCTGCGATACCGACGTCGAACAGGATCTGGCTCTCCTTGCGATAGTTGACTATATCCAGCATCTCGTAGGAGAGGCTGAACATCTTGTCAGCGTAGCGAAACACCAGCTGGCCGAGTTCGGTGGCTTCGAGGGATCGTCCTTTGCGGATCAACAGCTTGCCACCGAGACGCTGCTCCAGCAGCTTGATCTGGCCGGTGACCGTCTGGGGGGTAAGAAAAAGGGCCTCCGCCGCTTGCGTGACGGAGCCCTTCTTCTGAGTCATCCAAAAATAGTAGAGATGGTTGTAGTTAAGGTGTGACATCCGATGGGGTTCCCGCGGCTGGCGGGCTCCGGTAGCAGCTGAGTTCAACCGCCAGAATGTCATACATGTCGCTGATCGAGTCAACCTTGTTTGCGCTGAACTGCTTTTGCAGCACCAGCTTCAGGCTGGCCGGATCTGGCATTCGCTCCCCGCAGTAGCGTTTGTGGGACTTCTTGACCCGCTCCCCGGCCCGGCTGCTCAGGGCCCGTTCGCTGAAGGTCTCACCGAACTGGGCCTTGGTCTGCTTGTCCCCCAGCATGAGGGCACTGTCCACCACCCCGTTCAGATAGGCCGAGCAACCGGCCGAGCTCGCATCCTGCTGGCACTCTGCCAGACTGCTCCCCCACACCGCCGGGCTCGCCAGCAGCACCAACCATCCTAGTCTTCTCATAACCCCTCCGTGCTTTGATCCGCCTCCCGGTTGGGCAGCGACACCCGCAAGGCGAGATAGCCGACCACGGCCGCCAGGGTCGATCCCACCAGGATCCCGAGACGGGAGTAGCTACCGTAGTCCAATCCGCCATGCTCGAACGCCAGCGACGCGATAAACATCGACATGGTGAAGCCAATGCCACACAAGATGCTGACGGCAAAGATCTGCTTGAAATTAACCCCGCTTGGCAGCTGGGCCACCCCCAGCTTCACCGCCAGCCAGCTGATGGTGAAGATCCCGAGCGGCTTGCCGACGAACAGCCCCAGCATGATGCCCAGCGGCACCGGGCTCAGCAGGGCCGACAGGCCGATCCCGTCGAGGGACACGCCGGCGTTGGCAAAGGCGAACAGCGGCAGTATGAGGTAGGCGCTCCAGGGGTGCAGCGCATGCTCCAGATGCTTGAGCGGCGAGGCGTAGCGCTTGCCGTTGAGCGGGATCACGAAGCCGACGATGACGCCCGCCAGGGTCGCATGGACGCCGGACTTGAGCACCGCCACCCAGAGCACCAGGCCGACCAGCATGTAGAGGCC
>NZ_PGCP01000041.1 GCF_002812985.1 Aeromonas lusitana | reverse complement strand
CATCCTCAGGGTGCAGCGCCATATCGAGGCTCACCTCGCCGAGCCTCTCACCAACGAGCGCCTCGCCGCCCTCGCCTGCCTCGGCCAGAGTCAGTTCAAGCACGCCTTTCGCCAGCAGCTCGGCATGAGCGTCTCCCACTACATACGGCAGCGGCGCATGACCCTGGCGCGCACCCTGAGGATGCGAGGGGCAAGGGTCGGGCCCATGCCCTGGGTCTCGGCCAGCAGCCCCAGCCAGACCTGCTCCATCCCCGCCACATGGCGATCCTGTGCCACCATCTGGCGCAGGAAGGCGAGGTAGTGGCGCTGGGGCTCGTCCAGTGGGATAAAGGGGCGCTCGGCAAGGGCGGCCGGCAGCCATGGGCTCTCCTGCACCAGAAACGAGAGGGCCGGATCGGCGGCGTAGTCGTGACGAAGGCCCGGCGCTATGACGCAGGCAAAGCCGGGGGAAAGGCGCTGCCCCTGGCCTTGCACCTCTATCTCGATGGGGCCATCGAGGGGGATCACCAGCTGGGCGAAGTCGTGGCTGTGGCTGCTCACATCGTGCTGATAGCGGCGCAGGCTGAACGGAAGGGGCGTGGATGACAATGACGCGGCCAGGGGCCGCGTCATTGAAGGGGGAGGACTCTTTGCCATCTGCTCGGCAGATTATTCGGCGTCGAAGTCTTCAATTTCCTTGCCGAGCGCTTCCATGATGGCGCGGGCCTCGGCAGGGACGCTGTCCGGATGATCCTTGCGCAGGTCATCGTCGCAAGGCAACGGCTGACCAGTAAAGGCATGCAGGAAGGCTTCACAGAGCAGCTCGCTGTTGGTCGCATGACGCAGGTTGTTTACCTGACGACGGGTGCGCTCATCGGTCAGCACCTTCAGCACCTTGAGCGGGATCGAGACAGTAATCTTCTTGACCTGTTCGCTCTTCTTGCCGTGTTCCGCATAGGGGCTGACGTAGTCGCCGTTCCACTCTGTACCCATGATTCACCTGTTCTCATTTGGCCGTGAGCGCGGATTTTAACCCTTACGGAATTAGATGGCAATCCAACAGCAAAGCCATTTAGACGTCTGGAAGTGTTGACGGCTTTTTTGCGCTGGCGTAAGGTGGTTCACCATAGGCCAGCAATGGCAAAAACGGGTGTGGCAGGGAAACCGCGGCATCGCCCAGCGACAGTTCAAGGAGAGAGTGACATGACCCACAAGGCCACCCTGGCGGTACGTACCGGCATAGAGACAGACACCCAGCACGGCGCCGTGGTGCCGCCCATCTACCTCTCCAGCAACTACACCTTCGCCGACTTCGGCGAGCCGCGCAAATACGATTATGCCCGCTCCGGTAACCCGACCCGCACCAACCTGGCGGACGCCCTGGCGGCCCTGGAAGGGGGGGCTGGCGCCGTGGTGACCGGCACCGGCATGGGCGCAATCCACCTGGTGACTACTGCCCTGCTCAAGGCCGGCGATCTGTTGATCGCCCCCCACGACTGCTACGGCGGCACCTGGCGCCTGTTCGAGTATCTTGCGGCCAAGGGCCACTACCGGGTGCAGTTCGTGGATCAGGGGGACGAGGTGGCGCTGGCCGAGGCGCTTGCCCAGAAACCCGCGCTGGTGTGGGTAGAAACCCCCTCCAACCCCTTGCTGCGGGTGGTGGACGTGGCCGCCATCGCCGCCGCTTCCCACGAGGTGGGCGCTCAGGTGGTGGTGGATAACACCTTCCTCTCGCCCCTGTTGCAGCAGCCGCTGCTGCTTGGCGCCGATGTGGTGGTGCATTCCACCACCAAGTACATCAACGGCCACTCAGATGTGGTGGGTGGGGTCGCCATCGCCAAGGAGGCCGCCCTGGCAGACTCCCTAGTGTGGTGGGCCAACTGCCTGGGACTGACCTCGGGGGCCTTCGATTCCTACCTCACCCTGCGGGGACTGCGCACCCTGGCGCCGCGCCTGCGCACCCATCAGGAGAACACGGACCGGATCCTCGCCTTCTTGCAGCAACAGCCGCTGGTGAAGACGATTTATCACCCCAGCCTGCCGAGCCACCCGGGTCACGAGATTGCGCGCCGTCAACAGTCCGGCTTCGGCGCCATGCTAAGTTTTGAACTCGATTGCAACGAGGCGGGGCTGCGCGCCTTCCTGGCGGCCCTCGAGCTCTTCTCGGTGGCCGAATCCCTCGGCGGGGTGGAGAGTCTGGTGGCCCATCCCGCCAGCATGACCCACAGGGCCATGACCCCGGCGGCGCAACAGGCGGCGGGCATCAGCGCCCAGCTGCTGCGCCTGTCGGTGGGTATAGAACACGGCGAAGACCTGGTGGCCGACCTGGCCCAGGCATTTGAACAAGCAGCACTGGCAGAGCAGGTGAAGTAAATGGAACAGCAGCAAGGAGAGGTAGCGGTGGCAGCAGAAGCGGTACTTAAACGGCGCCATGTGCACAAGTTTGGCGGCAGCAGCCTGGCGGATCCCGTCTGTTACCGTCGGGTCGCCGCTATCGTCGAGCAGCAGGTCGGCGGCCATGAACTCATCGTGGTCTCCGCCGCCGGCAAGACCACCAACCGGCTGATCCAGCTGGTGGAGCTGGCGGAAGCCGGCGACGAGGCCGCCGGCGAGGCCATCACCGCCCTGCACGCCTATCAGCAGAGCCTGATCGACGGCCTGCTGGAGGGGGAGCTGCAGCTTCACTTGAGCAAGCAGCTCGCCGACGACACCCAGCTGATCGCCAAGACCCTGGAGGGGCAGTTCGATCGCTTCGAGCGCAACGGCCTGCTTGCCTTCGGCGAGGTCTGGTCTGCGCGCCTCTTGGCCGCCCTGCTCAGCAGCCGTGGCGAGCCCGCCATCTGGCTCGATGCCCGCAGCTTCCTGCGCGCCGAAGACGGCGCCCTGGTCAAGGTCGACACCGCCATCTCCAGCGAACTGCTCAAGGCCCGCCTCGCGGAGCACGCTGGGCGCATAGTCGTGACCGGCTTTATCGCCGCGGATCTGGAGGGGCGCTCCTTGCTGCTCGGTCGCAACGGCTCCGACTACAGCGCCAGCCTGTTGGCGGCGCTGGCGGATGGGGAGTCCACCACCATCTGGAGCGACGTGGCCGGGGTCTACAGCGCGGATCCGCGCCGGGTGAAGGAGGCGCGCCTGCTGGAGCGTCTGAGCCTGGCCGAGGCCAACGAGCTGGCCCGTCTCGGCTCCTCCGTGCTGCATTCCCGTACCCTGCAACCTGTGGCCGACAGCCGCCAGCGCCTGACCCTGCGCTGCAGTTACAACCCGGACGAGGGCTGCACCCATATCCTCCGGCGGGCGCCGCGCTCCGGCGGCGCCCGCATCGTCTCCTCGGTGGATCAGATTGCGCTGATCGAGCTGAAAGTGCTGCCCCAGACCAGTTATGAGCAGACGGTGGCGACCATCGAGGCCCATCTGGCCCGCCATCGCCTCAACCCGCTCACCCTGCAGCGCCAGCCGGATCGGCGGGTGCTGCGTCTGGCCTACACCCTGGAAGTAGCGGAAGGGGCCTTCGAGGTGCTGCGCGACTTCCAGCTGCAGGGCAGCTTCACCGGTCTTATTCAAAAGGAAGGCTACAGCCTGGTGGCCCTGGTGGGCGCCGGCGTGACCGACAACGCCGAACAGTGTCACCGTTTCTATCAGCTGCTGGCGGATCAACCCCTGGAGTTCGTGCAGGTGGCCAGAGATGGCCTGAGCCTGGTGGCCGTGCTGCGCCAGGTGGTGCTGGAGCCCCTGCTTATCGCCCTGCACAGCGCCCTGTTCAGCCGCCCTACCCGGGTCGGCCTGGTGGTGTTTGGCAAGGGCAATATTGGCGGTCACTGGCTCAGCCTCTATGCCCGCGAGAAGACGCGCCTCGAACATGAGCTCAACCTGGCCCTCACCCTGTACGGGGTGTTCGACTCCAAGGGCGGCCTGCTGGACGAGGAGGGGCTGGATCCCCTCAAGGTGCGCGACAAGTTCGACCCCAAGCCGCTGATCTGGCCCGAGCTACTGGGCCAGCTGGAGCAGCACGGCTTCGATGCCCTGATAGCGCTCGACATGACTGCCAGCGAGACGGTGAGCCGTTACTACCCGGACTTCGCCCAACTCGGCATTCACATCATCGCCGCCAACAAGTTTGCCGGTGCCGCCGAGAGCGAGTTCTACCAGCGCATCAAGCAGACCTGCCGCGACCATCAGGTGCAGTGGCGCTACAACGCCACCGTCGGCGCCGGCCTGCCCATCCAGTCCAGCATCCAGATGCTGCGCCAGAGCGGCGATCGCATCCAGAGCGTTTCGGGCATCTTCTCCGGCACCCTCTCCTGGCTGTTCCAGCAGTATGACGGCAGCCGCCCCTTCTCCGAGCTGGTGGACGAGGCCTGGCAGCACGGTCTGACCGAGCCGGATCCGCGCGAAGATCTCTCCGGCCAGGATGTGCGCAGGAAGCTCTTGATCCTGGCGCGGGAGGCGGGCTTCGAGCTGGATTCCGCCGACATCGAGCTGGAAAACCTGGTGCCCGTGCCCCTGCGCAAGGTGACCACGGATCAGTTCATGGACCGCCTCAAGGAGCTGGATGCGCCCATCCAGAGTGCGTTCGAGGGCGCGCAGCGGATCGGCAAGGTGCTGCGCTACGTGGCCCGCTTCGAGCACGACGGCAAGGCGCGGGTCGGGCTGGAGACGCTGGAGCCCCACCACCCGTTCGCGAACCTGCTGCCCTGCGACAACGTATTCGCCATCGAGAGCGACAGCTACCGCACCAACCCATTGGTCATTCAGGGGCCGGGGGCGGGGCGCGAGGTGACGGCCGCCGCCATCCAGTACGATCTGTGGCAGATCTGCGCCAGCCTCTGATGGTTGAGAGCAATGAAGAAGAGGCGCCCCGGGGCGCCTCTTCTGTTTGTGTCGCTGGATGGCGTGACAGGGGGGCGTTACCAGAGCACCTTGCCCAGCAAGGGGGCGAGCAGCACGGTCGCCATGCCGGCTATCATCATCACCATGCTGGAGACGACCCCCTCCTCGTTGCCCATCTGATACGCCTTGGCGGTGCCGGCGCCGTGGGCGGAGGCGCCAAAACCGGCCCCCTTGCCGAGGCGGCTGCGAATGGCGAGTACCGCCAGCACGCTCTCCCCCACCGCCATACCGATCACCCCGGTCAGCACCACGAACAGGGCGGTGAGATCGGCGTTGCCCCCCACGGATCGGGTCGCCTCCACCGCGAAGGGGGTGGTGATGGATCGCATGGCCATGCTGCGTTGCAGCAGGTCCGGCAGCTCCAGCCAACGGGCCAGCAGCACTGTGCTGCCCACCGCCATGATGACGGAGGCGATGACCCCCACCGACAAGGAGAGCCAGTGGCGACGCATCAGCATGCGGTTCTCGTAGACGGGCACAGCGAAGGCGACGGTGGCGGGCCCCAGCAGCCAGAGCAGCCAGTGGGATTCGGCCATGTAGTCCTGATAGGGGATCTTGAACAGCATGACCACGGCCACCAGCAGGGCGGGGGCCAACAGCAGGGGCATCAGCGGCAGTATGCGCTTGCGGGCATAGAGCCACTTGCTGGCGTAGTAGAACAGCAGGGTGAGGGCGAAGCAGAGCAGGCCGAGCAGGGTATCAGACATGGCGGCGACTCCGGCGGGCCAGCATGAGTTCGAAGCGATAGACTCTGTCTACCACCAGTGCAGTAGTGCCAAGCACCAAGATGGTGCTAATTACCAGCACCAACATGATGCGCCATCCCTCTTCAAGCAGCAGATCCTGATAGTTGACCACGGCCACCACGGCGGGGACGAAGAACAGCAGCATCTCCGCCAGCAGCCAGCGGGCGCCGGCGCTGAACCACTGGGCCTTGACCACCCCGAGCATGATGCAGGCGAGCAGCAACAGCATGCCGGTGAGGTTGGCGGGCAGGGGCAGGTGCAGGGTGCGCACTGCGGTGTCCGCCAGCAGCCAGATGCCGGCCAGCAGGACGATTTGGAAGACGGTTTGCAGCCAGTTAAGGCAGAAGGTTTTCATGATGGAGGTCTGTCTGTGAATCTGATCACAGTATAAGAGGGTGGTAAACCTGCAAAAAATGAATTTAAATTATGAAAAATATGCCAATTAGGCATTATTTAGATTCCACCACCACGAGTCCCACCATGGATATCCGAGCCCTGCGTTACTTCGTCGAACTGGTGCGGGAGCAGAGCTTCACCCGCGCCTCCGAGAAGCTGTTCGTCACCCAGCCCACCATCAGCAAGATGATCCGCAACATGGAGGAGGAGCTGGGCCAGCCTCTGCTGAACCGGGAGGGGCACAGTTTCACCCTGACCGACAGCGGCCAGGTGCTGTTCACCCACGGCCAGCTGGTGCTGGCCCAGATGCAGCAGTTGGAGGCGGAGCTCGCCGACTTGCAGAGCCTGCAGCACGGCCGCTTGGCCCTCGGCATCCCGCCCATGGTGGGTCACGTCTACGCGGATCTCATCCGCGCCTATCGCAGCCGCTATCCCAAAGTGGAACTCTCTATCGTCGAATATGGCGGGCGGCGTATCGAGCAGGCGGTGCTGGAGGGGGAGCTGGATCTCGCCATTACTATGCTGCCGACCAAGGAGGAGGGTGCCCTGAGCGCCCTGGAGCTGGATTGCTATCCCATCCAGGTGGTGCTGCCCGATCTGCCCCGCTGGCGGGATAGAACCGAGATCCGGCTGGGGGACCTGAAAGAGGAGCCGTTTTTGCTCTACACCCAGGCCTTCACCCTGAGCGAGCGGCTGGAGCAGGCGTGCCAGCAGGCGGGTTTCACCCCCCAGGTGGCGGCGCGCAGCAGCCAGTGGGATTTTCTCACCGCCATGGTGCGAAGCGGCATGGGAGTCGCCTTCCTGCCCGAGCCCATCTGCCGGCGGCTGACCCCGGACGGCCTGGTGCTGCGGCCGCTTCGGCCCGAGCTCAGCTGGCGGCTCGGGGTGATCTGGCCGGCCAAGCGCTACCTCTCCCGCACCGCCGAGGCCTGGCTCGAGCTGTGCCGTGAGAGTCAGTCTATGGCGACTTCTTGAGTCGCAAACGCGAGCATGGGGCCGTGCTCTGCCTCATTGCTAGACAAGCGGGCCGCGTCTCGCCAAGTCGTGAGACAGAGGCGCAGGGCTAGCCCCTCATCATCTCACCCAGCCGGCGGCAGAGCCGGCGCAGGGTCTGGTTATCGAGACAACCGAAGCCGAGCAACCAACCCTCCCGGGTTCGCTCTCCCAGGTGAAACTGACCCAGAGGGCGCAGTCCCAGCCCGAGGGCGTTGGCGGCCGCCGTCCAGCGCGCCTCGCCGCCGGGGGGCAGCAGCACGGCGCACTGCAGGCCGGCGCCGCTGTGAATGGGAGTGAGCGCCGGGCAATGCTCGGCGAGTTCGCGTAGCAGCAGATCCCGCCGGCTCTGGTAGACGAGCCGACTCTGGCGCAGGTGGGCGGCGAAGTGGCCGGCGCGGATAAAGTCTGCGGTGACCGCCTGCTGCAACTGGTTGCTGTGGCCGTCGATGGCGGCGCGCGCCCGGCCGAAGGCCTCCATCAAGGGGCGTGGCAGCACCAGATAGGCGAGGCGCAGGGAACCGAACAGCACCTTGCTGAAGGTGCCCACATAGATGACCCGGCCCTGCCCATCCAGCCCCTGCAGGGCGGGCAGGGGGCGCTGATCGTACTGATACTCGCCGTCATAATCGTCCTCCAGCACCCAGGCCCCCTGGCGCTCGGCCTCGGCCAACAAGGCCATGCGGCGCGGCAGGCTCATAGGCACACCGAGGGGATACTGGTGGGCCGGGGTGCAGTAGATGAGCCTGGGCTTCGGGTGCTCCCCCGCCGGGTTGAGCCCCTCCTCATCCACGGGCACAGGGTGGATGCGGGCGCCGGCGCTCTCCATGGCGGTGCGCGCCCCCGGGTAGCCGGGATCTTCCACCCAGACGCAGTCTCCTGCGTCTATCAGCAACTGGGTCGCCAGCATGATGCCCTGCTGGGAGCTGGTGAGGATCAGGATCTGATCTGCCTCGCATACCACGCCGCGGGACTGCACCAGATAGCTGCTGATGGCTTGGCGCAGCTCAGGCAGCCCCTGGGGATCCCCGTAGTTCATCCAGTCGCCGGCGCGCTGGCGCCACTGCTGCTGCATCAGTCGGCCCCAGAGCTGCTGGGGGAAGAGGCGGGGATCCGGCTGGCTGGAGGCAAAGGAGCTGCCCACCTCGGGCACCTCCTCGCAGGCGCCCCCCGCCGCCATCTCCTGACCACGGCGAGAGAGCCCTGCCGCCGACTGGGGCGGGCGCGGGGCTGGCCGCACCGCCGCCAGCGCCACGAAGCTGCCGGCCCCCACCCTGCGCACCAGATAGCCTTCCGATTCCAGCCGGCCGTAGGCAAGCTCCACAGTGCTGCGGGAGATGCCGAGATCGCTCGCCAGCAGACGGCTCGCGGGCAAGCGGCTGTGCTGGGGTAGGTGGCCCGCGAGTATGGCTTCTCGCAAGGTGCGCACCAGCTGTTCATGGAGGGGAAGATCGCTGTGCTGCTGGTGGGCGAAGAGCGTGGGTAAGACCGTCATGGCTGGCTCCCATCGGCTTCCCGTCGGGTGCGTGCCAAGTGTTCATGGCGAGGCAGATCAGTTTGCTGCTGGTGGGCGAAGAGCGTGGGCAGGACCGTCATGTCGGCCTCCGGTGAAAGGGAAAGGAAAGCGTAATTGGTCTGCTTATATTGGCAAAATTGGTCGGGGTGGCAAGGCCATTCTCTCGCTACAGTGAAGTCAGCGTTCAGGTCTTAGCCATCACAAGGAGTCGGTATGTTGGAATTTGGCGCCATCATCAGCTGGCAGCGGGGGGAGGATGAGTCCTTCGTTGATCAGCGCTACAGTCGGGCCCACAGCTGGGAGTTTGACGGCGGCGTGCGGGTGCCCGCCTCCTCCTCCCCACACGTAGTGCCCTTGCCCTATTCGGTGGCCGAGAATGTCGACCCCGAGGAGGCTTTCGTCGCGGCGCTCTCCAGCTGCCATATGCTGACCTTCCTCTGGCTGGCGGCCAAGGCGCGCTATCGGGTGGAGAGCTATCAGGACGAGGCGCTCGGCATCATGGAGACGGACGAGCGCGGTCGCCAGTCCATCACCCGGGTCAGGCTGCGCCCCCGCATCGTCTTCGGTGGCGAGCGGCAGCCGAGCCTGGCCGCTCTGGAACAACTGCATCATCAGGCCCATGAGGAGTGCTTTATCGCGAACTCGGTGAGGACTGTCGTCACCACAGAGATCAGAACCTGATCGGGGCGGACAGTTGTCACTACCGAAATCAGGCCCTAATCAGTGTGGACGGTTATCACCACGGAAATCAGGCACAAATCGGTGGTATGAACCCTAGTCACCACCGAAATCAGAAACGAGTCGCAAGGAGCATCAGGATGAGTCAGGTATTGAGTACAGGGGTGGCGAGCCCGGTGGAGGCCAGCGCATTTTTTGAAGCCCAGCTGAAATACCGCACCGATCCGGCGGATCTGGCCGCGGATCTGCTGAGTGGGGAGGCGGGTGAGGACGGAAAGATAGTGGTGATCGACACCCGCTCCCCCGCCCACTACGCCGAGGGCCATATTCCGGGGGCGGTTTCATTTCCCCATCGCACCATGAACCCGGCCAGCACGGCGGCCCTGCCGCGAGACAAGGTCTATGTCTGCTACTGCGATGGCATCGGCTGCAACGGCTCGACCCAGGGGGCCTACAAGCTGGCGGCGCTGGGCTTTCAGGTAAAAGAATTGATCGGTGGCCTGCACTGGTGGCGTCAGGACGGCTTCGCCGTCGCCACCGGCAGCGAGGCCGGGTTTTTGCAAAAAGAGATGTTGGAAGGAGGGATTGCCTGTGCCTGTTAAGCCGCTTATTACCCATATTACGAACGAGTTCGATCAGCCCGTTGGCACCGAGGTGCTGGGCTGGACGGGGGCCGAGTTTCCTCCCAAGACGGTGATGAGCGGCTGGGGCTGCCGGTTGGAGCCGCTGGATCCCGAGCGCCACTGCGCTTCACTCTGGCAGGCATTTGGTGCCGACAGCGGGGCCATGTGGACCTATCTTACCAGCGGCCCTTTCGAGGATGAATCGGCCATGCTGGCTTGGCTGCAACAGAGCGCCGCCAAGGCGGATCCCCAGTTCTATGCGATTGTGGACGAGGTGAGCGGCCAGGCGCTGGGGCTCGCCAGCTATCTGCGCATCGATCCCGCCGCTGGCAGCATAGAGGTGGGTTGGCTGCACTTCTCCCCCGCCATGCAGCGCACCCGCCTCTCTACCGCGGCCATGGCGCTGATGATGGGCAACGCCTTCGCGCTTGGCTACCGGCGCTACGAGTGGAAGTGCAACGATCTCAACTGGCCCTCCCGCCACGCGGCGTTGCGCCTCGGCTTCAGCTATGAGGGCACCTTCCGCCAGGCGCGGGTGGACAAGGGGCGTAGTCGGGATACCGCCTGGTTCTCGGTGATCGACGGCGAATGGCCGGCCCTGAAAACGGCCTTCGAGCGCTGGCTGGCGGATGAAAACTTCGATGGGCAGGGGCGCCAGATATTGCGCCTCTCCGATCTCCGCCTGCCGCGCCAAGACTGACCAGGCTAGGCCCATAAGACTAAGCCCATAAAACGAGAGAGGCCCCGCATTGCGGGGCCTCTCTCTTGCACGCTGTGACTTAGTCGTGATGATCGCCAATCGGGGCGGCAATCCACTTCATCAGGGTCAGCATGTCCTGGGGCGCCACTCCCACCGAGAGGCCGCGCTTGCCACCGCTCACCAGGATCTCGTCATACTGCATGGCGGAGTCGTCCAGCACGGTGGGCAGCAGTTTCTTCTGGGCCAGGGGGCTGATGCCGCCCACCTTGTAACCGGTCAGCTTCTCGGCCTCCGCCGGCTTCATCATCTCCACCTTCTTGAGCCCAGCCGCCTTGGCCAGCTGCTTCAGGCTGCACAGGCCGGAGGAGGGGACTATGGCCACCACCGCCTGCTTGTCGTGGTGGGCGATCAGGGTCTTGAACACCTGCGCCTCCGGCAGGCCGAGCTGGGTCGCGGCATGCTTGCCGAAATCGTCGTGGGCCTCGCACTCGTAGGGGTAGAGCTTATGGGGGATCTTCAGCTTTTTCAGCAGGTTGATAGCGGGGGTCATCAGATTTCCTCGAGCCGGGACAAGGCCAAACAGTCTGCTCCTGCTGGCCACAAGATACAAGACGTTACTCTTGGCCGCTCTCTCTTGAAGGTCGTCATCGGCTTATTGCGATAAATTCGATGAATTAAGATCTTACCCATCGGAGTGCCGGACTTGCGTCTAGATGAGAGGGTTTTATTGGATTTGTGTCGATGACGGCACTTAGGGGCAGATTGTCGATCCTGGCCAGTGGTCTTTGCCATGGTTCCAATTCAATGGGATCGCGCCATTCGATCCGCTCAGCGAACAGGGATGTATTCACGACCAGGACTCGAGGATTCTCATGTGCCGAGAAGTAGCGATTTATTGTGTACTCGACAGCCTCAGGTAAGTTCAGGTGAATGCCTCTTTCCTTGCGGTCATTGCCACAAAGGGGAAGGTGGCCAAGCTGTTGCGCCTGTTGCCAAGTCGACTCACTCACCACGCGATATAAAACTGACATAAGGTTCTCCTTGTCGATTGTTTAGATTACCTGCTGTGACCAGTGAGGCTCATTCGGTATGTCACATATGGAGCCATATCAATACCCGAAAAACACGTTTTCGGAAATGTTGGATTCTGCTCCGTGAATCGAACCGGGGTGAGGGGAAGGAAGTTTTTTCTGAACAGAGAAAAGGGCGCCACAGTGGCGCCCTTTTTCATTGAGGGGAGCTTGATAGCCCGCCTATCAACCCGTGTTGCGCATACCCGCCGCAATACCGGCGATGGTGACCATCAGCGCCTGATCCAGCTCGGGATGCAGGGTCTCTGGGTGG
This sequence comes from Aeromonas lusitana, assembly GCF_002812985.1. Taxonomy (GTDB): domain Bacteria; phylum Pseudomonadota; class Gammaproteobacteria; order Enterobacterales; family Aeromonadaceae; genus Aeromonas; species Aeromonas lusitana. Next base: position 97,122 of record NZ_PGCP01000041.1, on the reverse strand, counting down.
TTGCGGGAGCGACCCAGCAGCTCGACCTGCAGCACGTTGAGGGGATCCGTGTAGGGGTTGCGCAGCTTGATGGACTCCTTGATCCAAGGCTGATCGTCGAGCAGGTCGCCCTGCGGGCGCAGCTCCAGCACCACCTGGATGGAATCGGAGAGCTCCTGACGCAGCTGCTTGCCCAGGGCCCACAGCTCGGTCGGCACCAGACGGGTGTCATAGTACTCCGCGAGCCAGAGGTCGGCCTTGAGGAACACCATCTCCAGCATCTCGAGGCGGGTGCGGAAGAAGGGCCACTGACGGCTCATCTCGTCCAGTACGGCCTTGTGACCGTCGTCGATGGCCTGTTGCAGCCCCTTGTGGGCGCCGAGCCAGGCCGGCAGCATCAGCCGGTTCTGGGTCCAGGCGAAGATCCAGGGGATGGCGCGTAGGCTCTCGACACCGCCGTTCGGCTTGCGCTTGGCGGGACGGGAGCCGAGCGGCAGCTTGCCGAGCTCCATCTCCGGGGTGGCGGCGCGGAAGTAGGGCACGAAGTCCTGATGGCCGCGCACGATAGAGCGGTAGTGTTCGCAGGAGGACTCGGCGACCTGCTCGATCACGGCGCGCCAACTCTCTTTCGGCTTCGGCGGTGGCAGCAGATTCCCCTCCAGAACTGCGCTGGTGTAGAGATTCAAGCTGTTGATGGCGACCTTGGGCAGTCCGAACTTGAAGCGGATCATCTCCCCTTGCTCGGTGACCCGCAGGCCGCCGCGCAGGGATCCCGGCGGTTGGGACAGGATCGCCTGATGGGCGGGGGCGCCGCCGCGACCGACGGTGCCGCCACGGCCGTGGAACAGGGTCAGCCGCAGGTTGTTGGCTTCGGCCAGTGCCACCAGGGATTCCATGGCGGCGTACTGGGCCCAGCCGGCGGCCATCATGCCCGCGTCCTTGGCGGAGTCCGAGTAGCCGATCATCACGTACTGACGGCCCTGGATGTAGCCGCGATACCAGTCAACGGACAGCAGGCGCTCCATGACGGCGGTGCCCGCCATCAGGTCTTCCTGGGTCTCAAACAGCGGCGCGACCGGCATGCGGAACTTGCAACCAGCTTCTTTGAGCAGCAGTTGCACCGCCAGCACGTCGGACGGAGCGCCGGCCATGGAGATGATGTAGATGCCGAACGCATCCGGGTCGTGCTCTGCGATCACCCGACAGGTGTCGATTGTCTCGCGAGTCTCGGCGCTTGGCTCCCAGTCGGTCGGGATCAGCGGGCGGCGGGAGTTCAATTCGTTGAGCAGGAAGGCCTGCTTGTCGTCCTCGCTCCACTCGGCGTAGTCACCCATGCCGAGGTAGCGGGTCAGCTCGGAGAAGACCTGGCCGTGGCGCTCGCCGTCCTGGCGGATGTCGAGCTTGACCAGATGGATGCCGAAGCAGGCGAGCTTGCGCAGCACATCCAGCAGCATGCCGTCGGCGATATTGCCCATGCCGCAGGCATGCAGGCTGTGGTAGCAGAGCTCAAGAGGCTCGCGCAGCTGGGCCGTGGTCTTGACCAGATCCCGGCTCTCGCTCACCTGGCCCTGCACCTTGGCGGTCAGGTACTCCTGGGTCTCGCGCAGCTGTTCGCGCAGCTCCCGCACCAGGGCGCGGTAGGGTTCCGGGTTGTCACCCACCAGTTTGCGCAGATCCTCGGTGCAGTCGGCCATGGAGAGCTCGGAGGTGAGCTCCTTGATGTCGCGGTAGAAGAGGTTCACCGCCATCCAGCGGCCCAGCTCCAGCACCTCGGCGGTCACCTTGGCGGTGACGAAGGGGTTGCCATCACGGTCACCGCCCATCCAGGAGGTGAACTTGACCGGCGCGGCATCCAGGGGCAAGCGCACACCCAGGTGGTGTTGCAGACGCTCGTCCAGGTGGCGCATGAATTCGGGAATGGCGGGCCAGAGGCTATTTTCTACCACGGCGAAGCCCCACTTGGCCTCGTCCACCGGGGTCGGACGCTGCTCGCGGATCTCGTTGGTGTGCCAGGCCTGATTGACCAGCTGTTCGATGCGATTGAGGATCTTGTCCCGCTCGCGGGGCAGCAGATCGGAGAGCTCCAGCGCCTCCAGGCAGTCGTTGAGCTGCACGTGCTTGTGGATCAGGGTGCGACGGGTCACCTCGGTGGGGTGAGCGGTCAGCACCAGATCGATGTCCAGTTCGCGCACGGCCTGGATGATGGCCTCTTGCGACAGGTTGGAAGCCTTGAGTTTGGCGAACATCTGCTCCAGGGGATCCGGGGTGCAGACCTGCTCTTCACAGCGGCGGGAGATGGTATGGAACTGTTCCGCCACGTTGGCCAGATTGAGGAACTGGCTGAAGGCGCGGGCCACGGGCAGCAGCTCGTCATCGGAAAGCGTGCGCAGGGTCTCGAGCAGGCGTTCCCTGTCTGCCTCATTGCCCTTGCGGGAGGATTTGGCCAGCTGACGAATGGTTTCGATCTTGTCGAGGAAGGCTTGTCCCTGATGATCCTTGATGGACTTGCCCAGCAGTTGGCCCAGCATGCCTACGTTGGCGCGTAGTGCGGCGTACTTTTCGTTCATTCCACATCCTTATTTTGTTGGTGCCTCCTTCCATTCCGAGGGGGGAGGCAGCCTCACTTATTGTTGTGTGATTACAACATATGCTCCGTCATCTTAGGGGGACAATCTAGCCAGATTGTCTGCGCAAGGTCAAATAACAAGCCGATTCAGAACATGTATTTCCCTCACCTGTCCCGCCTTTGCATGTCATGTAACTTACTTACATTCCCCGTTCTCAGACACAGAAACGCCGGATCAGGTGCTGCAGCACCGCCGTGGTCGGTTTGACGAACGACAGATCCAGATACTCGTCCGGCTGATGGGCCTGGGCTATGTGGCCAGGGCCCAGCACTATGGTTTCACAACCGAGCAGCTGGATGAAGGGGGCCTCGGTGCAATAGTTCACGGATTGCGCGGTCTGGCCGCTCGCCTTCTCAGCCTCGCGCACCAGATCCGAGTCATCCTTGCAGGCGTAGGCGGGAATGGGCTCGTGCAGGTGCTGCAGGTGCAGGCAGCCGGGCTGGTGAACTTCGATGGGGGAGAGCGCCTCTTTGAGCATGCCCATCAGCTCATCCGGGCCCACCTGGGGGGTGGGCCTCATGTCGATGTGCAGCTCGCAGCAGCCGCAGATGCGGTTCGGGCTGTCGCCCCCCTGGATGTAACCCAGGTTCAGGGTCGGCTGGGGCACGGCGAATCTGTGGTCCGCGTATTTGTCTTTCAGATCTTGCTGCAGTTTCAGCACCTGACCCATGGCTTTATGCATGATCTCCATGGCGTTGACGCCGTTGGCGGGATCCGAGCTGTGGCCGCTCTTGCCCGTGATGCGAATGGCCTCGGACATGTGCCCCTTGTGGGCCACCACGGGCACCAGGCCTGTGGGCTCGCCTATCACGGCGTAGTCGGGTTTTAGCTCGGCGGCATCGGCGATGGCGCGAGCCCCCGCCATGGTGGTCTCCTCGTCGGCGGTGGCCAGGATGCGCAGGGGTTTGCTCAGGGTGGTCAGATCGATCTCTTTGAGCGCCTCCACGATGAAGGCGAAGAAGCCCTTCATGTCGATGGTGCCGAGGCCATACAGGCGGTTGCCCTCCTCGGTCACCTTGAAGGGATCCTTGCTCCAGCCCCCCTCATCGAAGGGCACGGTATCCGTGTGACCCGCCAGCAGCAGGCCTCCTTCCCCCTGGCCGATCGTGGCCACCAGGTTGAACTTGCCGGGCAGGTCTGGCAGGGCCGTCACCTCGCAGTGAAAACCGAGCTGGCCGAACCAGTCCGCCAGCAGACGGATCACCCCTTCGTTGCTCTGATCCCAGCGGGGATCCGTGCTGCTGATCGAGGGAATCGCAATAATATTCTTATAAAGTGAAAAAAAATCCAGATTGGCCATCAGCTCCTCCTTGCGTCCCCGGAATGTTTCTGTTAGAAAATACAAATGCAAAGTGAGTGCATGAATATTCTTTTCGAGTGCTCATCGACAAGACTTCTAGTTGTAAGGGAAAGTTAATGTTCTGTCACCTGATCTGTAACCGACGACACACACCCGCCTGAATTGCCCCTCCGCACGGACAGTGCCAAAGGGGCGATCGATTACCCCTTGCACCACAGCATCGCGCTGTGAACTTCAAACCCAGACTTGGAATACTCAACAATGCTTAACACCGTTATCGTCGGTGCCAGTGGCTACGCGGGAGCCGAACTGGCCGCACTGGTCCAGAACCATCCACAACTCAAGCTGTTCGGCCTCTACGTCTCCGCCGGCAGCCAGGATGCGCACAAGCGTTTCTCTTCTCTGCATCCCCAGTGGGTCGGCGCGCTGGATCAGCCCCTGCTGCCCCTGGACGAGGACGGCATGACCCGGATCCTGACCCAGGCCGATCTGGTGCTGCTGGCCACCGCCCACGAGGTGAGTGCCGAGCTCGCGCCCAAGTTCCTGGCCAAGGGGCTGCCGGTGTTCGATCTCTCCGGCGCCTTCCGGGTCAAGGATCAGCAATTCTATTCCTCCTTCTACGGTTTCACTCACCAGAGTCAGCAGTGGCTGGATCAGGCTGTCTACGGTCTGGCGGAGTGGAACGCCGATGCCATCCACAACGCCCAGCTCATCGCCGTGCCCGGCTGCTATCCGACCGCGTCCCTGTGCGCCCTCAAGCCGCTGCAGCAGGCGGGCCTCATCGCCAAGGAGTGGCAGCCCATCATCAATGCGGTCTCCGGCGTGTCCGGGGCCGGTCGCAAGGCGGCCATCAACACCAGTTTCTGCGAGGTGAGCCTGAACCCTTACGGCACCTTCAATCACAGGCACCAGCCGGAGATCAGCCACCACCTCGGCAAGGGGGTGCTGTTCCAGCCTCACCTTGGCAACTATGTGCGCGGCATCCTGGCCACCATCTATGTGCAGCTCGCGGACGGCGTGACGCCGACCCAGGTGGATCAGGCCTATCTCAAGGCGTACGAGGGCAAACCCCTGGTGCGTCTCACCGGCCAGATGCCCTCCATCCGCGGCGTGGCAAACACACCCTACTGCGACCTCGCCTGGCAGCAGCAGGGCAACATGCTGGTGGTGGTCTCTGCCATCGACAACCTGCTCAAGGGCGCCGCCTCCCAGGCCATGCAGTGCATAAATATCAAATTCGGGTTTGAACCGGCCACCGGCCTGATTTAAGGACTTAAAGGAAGGATTGCGACGATGGACAAGCAGACGCTGGTAATCAAGTTGGGTGGGGCACTGATCGAGAACGACGAGGCGCTGACCGCCCTGTTCGCCACTCTCAAGAGCTTCCTGGACGAACAACATCGCCCCCTGGTGCTGGTGCACGGCGGTGGCTGCCTGGTGGACGACCTGCTCAAGGGCCTGGGTCTCACCTCCACCAAGAAGAACGGCCTGCGGGTTACCCCGTTCGACCAGATCCCCTTCATCGCCGGCGCCCTGGCGGGCACGGCAAACAAGATGATGATGGCCAAGGCCATCGCCACCGGCACCCCGGCGGTGGGGCTCTGCCTTGCCGACGGCGGCCTCTGTCAGGTGACCCAGCTCGACCCGGATCTCGGCGCGGTCGGTGACTGCCAGCCGGGCAACCCGGCACTGGTGCAGGGGATCCTGGGGCAGGGCTTCCTGCCGGTGGTGAGCTCCATCGGCATCACGGCCGAGGGTCAGCTGATGAACGTCAACGCGGATCAGGCGGCCACGGCGATTGCCGAGGCGCTCGGCGCGGATCTGGTGATGCTGTCCGATGTGAGCGGCATCCTGGATGGCAAGGGCAAGCTGGTGCCGCAGCTGGACAAACAGAGCGCGCTGGATCTGATGGAGAAGGGGGTCATCCGCGATGGGATGGCGGTCAAGGTGAAGGCGGCCCTGCACGCCGCCGAGACCCTGGGCAAGCCGGTCTGTGTCGCCAGCTGGCGCTACCCGGATCAACTGCTCAAGCTGCTGGCCGGCGGCGCCGTCGGCACCCAGGTCACCCTCTAAATCAGCCGGGAAAAGGATTATCCGATGCAACATCTTCTGAAAGACAGCGACTTAAACAAGGCCCAGATCGAGGCGCTGATCGCCCTCGGTAAATCGGTCAAGGCGGACCCGAAGAAGTACAGCCAGGCCCTGGCGGGCAAGAGCGTGGTCACCCTGTTCGAAAAGCCATCCCTGCGTACCCGGGTCACCTTCGACATCGGCATCGCCCGCCTCGGTGGTCACAGCGTCTACTTGGATCAACAGAACGGGGCGCTGGGCAAGCGCGAATCCGTGCAGGATTTCGCCGCCAACCTGTCCCGCTGGTGTGACGCCATAGTGGCTCGGGTGTTCGACCACCAGACGCTGGTGGGGCTCGCCGAGCACGGCACCGTGCCTGTGGTGAACAGCCTGTGCAACCTCTACCACCCCTGCCAGGGGCTGGCAGACTTCATGACCATCGCCGAGCACTACAGCGACTTGTCGAAGGTGAAGCTGGCGTATCTGGGTGATGGCAACAACGTCAGCCACTCCCTGCTGCTGCTGGGGGCGACGCTCGGCACCGATGTGACCCTGGTTTGCCCGAAAGGCCATGGCCCGGACACCCAGATCTTCCTGCAGGCCCAGGCCCTGGCGGCCCAGTCTGGCGCGCACATCCATATCAGCGACGACGTGGGCGCCATCGAGGGCTTCGACGTGGTTTATACCGACACCTGGGTTTCCATGGGTGACAACACGCCAATGGAGCAGGTAAAAGATATCTTTATGCCTTATCAGATCAACCAGGCCCTGCTCGACCGGACCGGCATCCAGCACGTGCTGCACTGCCAACCGGCGCACCGGGAGCTGGAGATCACCTCGGAGGTCATGGACGGCCCAGCCTCCCTCATCCTGGATGAGGCAGAAAATCGGATGCATATCCAGAACGCCGTGCTGCTGACCCTGCTCGGGCACAAGTGACGCGGCAACCGACCCTGAATCAAACACCTTATCGAATCATCATGGAGAGAAGTAAATGAGCGGAATCAACAAGATAGTACTGGCTTACTCGGGCGGACTGGATACCTCGGCCATCATTCCCTGGCTCAAAGAGAACTACGATGCGGAGATCGTCGCCTTCGTTGCCGACGTGGGTCAGGAGCGTGACGATCTGGAAGGGATCGAGCAAAAAGCCATCGCCTCCGGCGCCACCAAGTGCATCGTCAAAGACCTGCGCGAAGAGTTCGTCAAAGAGTACGTCTACCCGACCCTGAAGACTGGCGCCGTCTACGAAGGCACCTATCTGCTGGGTACCTCCATGGCTCGCCCGATCATCGCCAAGGCCATGGTGGAAGCAGCCCTGGCGGAAGGCGCCGATGCCATCTCCCACGGTTGCACCGGCAAGGGCAACGATCAGGTGCGTTTCGAAGGGGCCGTGGCGGCTCTGGCGCCGCAACTGAAGGTGATCGCCCCCTGGCGTCTGTGGGACATGCGCTCCCGTGAGGATCTGCTGGCCTATCTGGAAGCCCACGACATCCCCTGCAAGGCGACCCTGAAGAAGATCTACAGCCGCGATGCGAACGCCTGGCACATCTCCACCGAGGGTGGCGAGCTGGAGAGCACCTGGAACGAGCCGTCCGAAGCGGTCTGGCAATGGACTGTGTCCGCCGAGCAGGCACCGAACGAGCCGGAATACGTCAAGCTGACCGTGGCCCAGGGCGAAGTCGTCGCCGTGGATGACCAGCCGCTGACCCCGCACCAGATCCTGACCACCCTGAACGAGCGTGCCGGCAAGCACGGCGTCGGTCGTATCGACATCACCGAGAACCGCATGGTGGGCATGAAGTCCCGTGGTTGCTACGAGACTCCAGGTGGCACCGTCATGGTCGCCGCGCTGCGCGCCGTGGAAGAGCTGGTGCTGGACCGTCCGACCCGCGCCTGGCGCGAGAAGCTGGGTGCCGAGTTCTCCCACCTGGTCTATGACGGTCGCTGGTTCACCCCGCTGTGCAAGGCGATCAAAGCCTCTGCTGACGCCATCGCCGAGGATCTCGACGGTGAAGTGGTGCTGAAGATGTACAAGGGCCAGGTCACCGCGGTGCAGAAGAAGTCGCCGAACAGCCTCTACTCTGAAGACTTCGCCACCTTCGGCGCCGACGAGGTGTACGACCAGAGCCACGCCGAAGGCTTTATCCGTCTCTACACCCTGGCCAGCCGGATCCGCGCCATGAAGGAACAGCATCAGGCCATCGGTGGCGACCATACCCACGGCTAAGCCTTGAGGTTTCAAGTCGCAGAAAATCGGTGAGGGGGCTTGGCCCCCTCATTTATAGATGGTGGCTTGGCCCCCTCACTTATAAGCGGCGACCTAGATTGTGATGAAAGCGGCAGCGCCTTGGCCGCGGCTGTGAGATAAGGCTTTGTCAGACAAGAGATTCGCAGCCAAGCAAGGCAAGATTTCAGCGCGCAGGCCAAGGGGTCGCGCCAGTACGGCAGGCGCAAGGCGCCGCCGGCAACGCATTCAAGGAGAGCAGTATGGCACTTTGGGGTGGGCGCTTCAGTCAGGGCGCAGACAGCAGGTTCAAGCAGTTCAACGACTCGTTGCGCTTCGATTACCGGCTGGCGGAGCAGGACATTCAGGGCTCCATGGCCTGGGCTCGCGCCCTGGTCAAGGTCGGTGTATTGACCAGTGACGAGCAGGCACAGCTGCAACAGGCGATGGAAGTGCTGCTGGCCTCGGTACAGCAGGATCCCCAGCAGATCCTGAGCTCGGATGCCGAAGACATCCACTCCTGGGTCGAGGGGAAGCTTATCGACGCAGTCGGGATCCTCGGCAAGAAGCTGCACACGGGGCGTTCCCGCAACGATCAGGTCGCCACCGATCTGAAACTCTGGTGCAAGGCGCAAGGGGAGCTGCTGCTTGCCTCCATCACCGGCCTGCAACAGGGGCTGGTGGCCTCCGCTCGCGCCAATCAGGCCGCCGTGTTGCCCGGCTACACCCATCTGCAGCGCGCCCAGCCGGTTACCTACGCCCACTGGGCGCTGGCCTATGTGGAGATGCTGGAGCGGGATCACTCCCGTCTGCAGGATGCCCTCAAGCGCCTCGATACCAGCCCCCTCGGTTGCGGCGCTCTGGCGGGTACCGCCTACGCCATCGACCGGGAGGCGCTGGCACTGGACATGGGCTTTAGCGGTGCGACCCGCAACAGCCTGGATTCGGTATCGGACCGGGATCACGTGGTGGAGCTGATGCACGTGGCGTCGCTCTCCATGGCGCACCTGTCCCGCTTCGCCGAAGACCTTATCTTCTACAACACAGGTGAGGCGGGCTTCGTCGAGCTGTCCGATGCGGTCACTTCGGGGTCGTCGCTGATGCCCCAGAAGAAGAACCCGGATGCGCTTGAGCTCATTCGCGGCAAGACCGGCCGGGTGGTCGGCGCCCAGATGGGCATGCTGATGAGCCTCAAGGCGCTGCCGCTGGCCTACAACAAGGACATGCAGGAAGACAAGGAAGGGCTGTTCGACGCCCTGGACACCTGGCACGACTGCCTGGACATGGCGGCCCTGGTATTGATCGACTTGAAGGTCAACGGTGAGCGTACCAAGGCGGCGGCCCAGGGCGGCTATGCCAACGCCACCGAGCTGGCGGACTATCTGGTCGCCAAGGGCATACCATTCCGCGAGGCGCACCATATCGTCGGCGAGACGGTGGTCTACGCCATCCAGGTGAAGAAACCCCTGGAGGAGCTCTCTATCCCTGAGTTCCAGCGCTTCAGCCCGGTAGTGGGAGAGGACGTGTACCCGAACCTGGAGCTGGAGGCGACCCTGGCAAAGCGGGTCGCCAAGGGCGGCGTCGCTCGCGAGCAGATCGAAGGCGCCCTGGTCGCCGCCGAAGCCTGGCTGGCCAAGCGCGCTGGTTAAACTGCGGCGACCGTCATCCAAAATAGAAAGCAAAACGGCAACCCTAGGTTGCCGTTTTCTTGCCTTGAAGGTCACTCTCCTGCCAGCATGGAGTGCCCTGTCGCACAGAGGGATCCGGGTCTAGTCGCAAAAGGAAACTTGCCATATGAAAGTACTGATATTGCCAGGGATAGGAAACTCGGGGCCGGATCACTGGCAGAGCCATTGGGAGCAAGCCAACCGTGGCTATAGCCGGGTTGAGCAGCGGGATTGGGACAGCCCGGTGTGCAGCGACTGGGTTGCGTCGCTCGAGGCCAGCGTCAAGCACCACGGCGAGGAGACGATCCTGGTCGCTCATAGCCTGGCGTGTCTGCTGGTTGCCCACTGGGCAGCGCACACCGAGTTGACGATCAAGGGGGCCTTGCTGGTGGCGGTGCCCGACCCTCAGGGCCCGGTATTTCCGGCTCAGGCGATGGGGTTCGCGCCCTTGCCCATGGCGAGCCTGCCGTTCAAATCCATATTGATTGCCAGCGCCGATGACCCCTATGGTGACATCGCTCATTCGACGTTATGCGCGGCCAGCTGGGGCAGCACCCTGGTGAACATCGGCGAGGCGGGCCACATCAATGGCGCCAGCGGCCTGGGCGCCTGGTCGGCAGGCCATCAATGGCTGCAAGAGTTGGCCATGGCCTGATGGCCCTGGGTTGAATATCCGTACTCGCCGAGGCGAGTTCTTCCCGAACTGAACGCGAGTTTTGCCATCGTCCAAGGAGTCGTTATGTATCTGCCAACCCATTTTGCCGTCACCGATCCCGAGGCGCTGCACGCGCTGATGCGAGCCTATCCGCTGGGTGCCCTGATCACTCATGGCAAGGGAGGGTTGGATGCGGATCACCTGCCGTTCGAATTCGATGCAGGGGAGGGGGAGCATGGGGTCTTGCGCGCTCATGTGGCCCGCAACAACCCGCTCTGGCAGGAGGTGACGGACGGGCAGGAGGTGCTGATTGTCTTCAAGGCCGCCGACGGCTATGTCTCCCCGAACTGGTATCCGAGCAAGCAGGAGCATCATAAGCAGGTGCCTACCTGGAACTACGCCGTGGTCCATGCCCATGGCCGCATCCGGGTGCGCGACGATGCCCGCTTCGTGCGCCGCCTGCTGGCGAGCCTGACCCGGGTTCATGAGGCGGCCGAGCCCAAACCCTGGAAGATGGCGGATGCACCGCGAGACTATCTCGAGGCCATGGTGGCGGCTGTGGTCGGTATCGAAATCGAGATAAGCGAGCTGGTGGGCAAGTTCAAGCTGAGTCAGAACAAGGAACCATCGGATCGGCAGGGGGTCGTCGATGCTCTGCAGGAGCGGGGACAGGGGGCGCTGGCAGAGTCTATGCAGCGCCGACCTTCTTGATAGAGGCAGTAATAATCACTGCTTTCCATCGCATGCTAAAATATTAGTCCGTGAAATCACATAAAATAAGCGTGTTACACTGCCAATTGGCGGCGTGTCGTCAGCCGATGGGGCTTATAGATCCTTGAATGGCCGCCGCTTTTCCTCTTCGATAACTATGGCCTCCAGGTTGGCGATCCGCTCCTGCAGTTCCTTGATGATCATGTCCTGCTTACCGAGACGATCCGTGATGCGAACGTCCCCCAGCCGATAGCGGGCGCGCTTGCCGAGATAGCCGAACAACAGGCTGAGAAAAACGATCAGGACTATGCCTGTCCACATGGTCATGGGTGACTCCTTGCCGACAAGAGGCGGGACTCCGCCTCACAGAGCTTTCTTGTCTCACAGCCGGCGGTTGGCGGCAATGCCCGGCTGGGAGAGGCTGGCTTCCCGCACCTGCGCAAGTCTGCCATCAAATTCGTTCTGCCTCGCAGCAGCTTTATCGAGAGGGGGTCAGGCCCCTTGCCAGAGTGGCCGCCCGACCCAGAGTCCCCACAGGGTCAGGTGCAGCAGCACGATAAACCAGAACACCAGCCGGTAGCTCCCCTTCTGGGTCTTGTGGCGCAGCCAGTGGCGGGCGACCAAGGCGCCGGGCCAGCCGCCGAGCAACTCCAGCAGATGCAGACGAGATTCCGGTACGCGCCAGCCGCCGCGCACGGCCTGGCGTTTGTCATGGGCGTAGGCCAGCGCAGTCAGCAGGCTCATGGTGCTGATCAGGGCCAGTGGCCACCAGTTGGCGTCCACCATGCCGAGCCAGCCGCCCCACAGCAGGGGCAGGAGGGCGAGCCAGATCATAAGACTTGCTCCTCTGGTTTGTTGGTACTCGGGGGCAGGCTGAGGCCAGCCGAGGTGCCCATGGCGAGGGGGCAGGTCAGGTGATTCACTGCATGGCCTCCGGGTCCCGCGGCTCGTCCGGGCTCAGGGTGCGGATCACCTTGGCCGGGTTGCCGACGGCCAGGGAATCGGCGGGGATGTCGCGGGTGACCACGGCGCCGGCCCCTATGATGGTGCGCGGCCCTATGGTGACGCCGGGGCAGATGATGGCGCCGCCACCAATCCAGCAGTCATCGCCTATGCGCACCGGCTTGTTGTAGGCGGTCCAGTTGCGGCGCTCCAGGTGGTTCAGGCTGTGGGTGGCGGTGTAGATCTGCACGTTCGGGGCCAGCAAGACGTTGTTGCCGATATGCACCTCGCCCACGTCGAGTATGGTGACGTTGAAGTTGAAGAAGGTCTTCTCGCCGATGTGGATGTTGCGGCCAAATTCGCAGGTGAAGGGGGTGCTGATCCAGCAGGAGTCCGGGCAGTGGCCGAACAGCTCGCCACACAGGCGCTGGCGCAGGAGGTGATCCCCGGAGGGAGAGGCGTTGAACTGCGCCAGCAGTGCCTGGCCGCGGATGCGGTCGTTGGCTATCTCCTCGGTCTGGGTGAGGGGGCCACCCGCCAGAATGTCGTCCCAATCGCTTGCCATGCTCTCATCTCCTCATGTGCCAAGAGGCGCCAGTATACGCAACTTGTCAGGAGGCGTCAGGAGACTCTCATCTGAGACTGATGATCCCGTCAATAAAAAAGGCGTCACCCAAGGGGGGACGCCTGCAAAACCAAACCTTGCGGTTTGCGGACCAACGGAACCAAAGATCACACACACTCAGCACTTCTTCGGGATGGCGGGGATCAACCCTGCCACTTGCCTCCTTCCACTATCACGTCGTTGGGATCGGTATCGGCGCTCAACTTGTCGCGCACATATTGGTCATACAGCTTGAGCAGGTATTTCTCCTCCCCCAGCTTGGCGAGACGGTCGTTGACCCAGTCACGCAGCTCGATATTGCCCTTCTTCACCGCCGGGGCGATCGGGTCTTCCGAACCCAGCTTCTGGGGCAGCACGCGATAGCCCGGATTCTCCTTGGCCCAGCTGAACAGCACCAGATTGTCCTGGGCGTAGGCATCGCCACGGCCCTGGGACAGCGCCTGCAAGGATTCGGAGTTCTTCTCGAACTTGAGTACCTTCCAGTCCGGGTGGTTGCGGGTCAGCCAGATGTCGGCTGTGGTGCCTGTGGTGACGATCAGGGTCTTGTCCGCCAGATCGTCCAGCCCCTTGGCGGCGCTCTTCTCCGGCACCAACACCTGCACCGCCACCCGCAAGTTCGGGTTGGTGAAGTCCACCACTTCGCGCCGCTCCGGGGTCACCGTCATGTTGGCGAGGATCAGATCCACCTTGTCGCTCTGCAGGAAGGGGATGCGGCTGGCGGGCTCGACCGCCACGAATTCGATCTTGTTCTCGTCCCCCAGCAGATCCTTGGCGAAGCGGCGGCCGAGATCGGTATCGAAGCCCACGTAGCGCCCTTTCTCATCCACAAAGCCGAAGGGGGGCTTGTCGGTGAAGACCCCGACGATGAGTTTGTCGCGGGCCTTGATCTTGTCGAGGGAACCGTCCGCCGCCTGGGCGGCGCCGCTGGCGATCCCCAGCCCGATGAGGGCACTAAACAGTACCGAGGTAATTTTCTTCATGCTGACTCCTTTCGTTTGATGACATTTGTATAAGAAAACTTGGCGAGGAACTGGCGCGCACGCTGGCTCCTCGGGTTATCGAAGAATTGGTGGGGGCTGGCCTGCTCCAGGATGTGGCCCTCTTCCATGAAGACGATGCGATCCGCCACCGCCTGGGCGAACGCCAGCTCGTGGGTGACGATGAGCAGTGTCATGCCGCTGCCGGCGAGATCCCGGATCACCTCCAGCACCTCCTGCACCATCTCGGGATCCAGGGCGGCGGTGACCTCGTCAAACAGCATCACCTGAGGGTTCATGCACAGGGCCCGCACTATGGCGATGCGCTGCTGCTGGCCGCCGGATAGCTCGCGCGGATAGGCGTGGCGCTTCTCCCAGAGGCCTATACGGGTCAACAGTTGCTCCGCCTGCAGCAGGGCCTCCTGCCGTTCTCGTCTTTGCACCTGGAGGGGCCCGAGCAGCACGTTCTCCAGCACGGTCAGGTTCGGGAACAGGTGATAGCTCTGGAACACCATGCCGATGCGTTGGCGCAGTCGCTGCCAGTCGGTAGCGGCATCCAGGAGTTGGCCGTAGAAGCGGATCTCGCCGCCCTGAATGGGCTCGAGCCCGTTGAGGGTGCGCAGCAGGGTGCTCTTGCCGCAGCCGCTCGGCCCCAGGATGACGATCACCTCCCCGGGGTTCACGGCGAGGCTGACCCCGTCCAGTACCTGGTTCTGGCCGAATTGTTTGCTGACAGCATTGAGTTCAAGCAGAGGCGTCATACCGCATTACCCCATTTTTGCTCGAGCCGGCGCGAGGCGAGCGAGAGCGGATAGCAGACCAAAAAGAAGAACAGGAACAGCAGGCTGTAGATGAGCAGCGAGGCATAGGTGCGCTCTATGATCTGCTGGCCCACCTTGATCACCTCCACCACCCCGATCAGCACCGCCAGGGAGCTGGTCTTGATGATGCGGGTGTGAATGTTGATGGTGGGCGGCGTCAGCCGTTGCAGCGCCTGGGGCAGCAACACGTGGCGATAGAGCTGCCAACGGGAGAGGCCAAGGGCCAGTCCGGCCTCCTGCTGACCACGGGCCAGGGATCCCAGCCCGCCGCGCACTACTTCCCCCACCTCGCTCGCCCCCCACAGGGAGAGCACCAGCACGGCGCACCAGAAGGCCGGGATATCGAGGCCGAAGACGATGGGCAGGCCGAAGAAGAAGAGATAGAGCCACACCAGCACGGGCACCACCCGAAACAGCTCCAGATACAGCCGCAGTACTCCCTGGGTCAGCCGGCCGCCCTGCTGGGCCAGTACGCCGTAACCCAGGCCCCCTAAGGTGGCGAACAGGATGGCGAGCAACGAGATGGCGAGGGTCTGGCCCGCGCCAATGGCCAGTAGGGGCAGGGTCTGGCCCAGCAACTCAGAAACCGGAGTGGCCATACTCATCCCTCCCTTCCAATACGTGTTGTGTGGGGGACGGCAGCGGCAGAAAGAGCCGTGCCCACATAGGAGTCCGCGATTGCATCAGCGACTCAGTGACCGAACTGACCATATTGCAGCCTCCTCTCAAGGGCTCGCAGGGCGAGGGACAAAGGCAGGAAGATCAGCACACACATCAGGGTCAGCACCGCCAGCATCTCGTAGGTCTTGTAGTAGAGGGCGATATAGTTCTTGGTGGTGTAAAGGAGCTCCGGCACCGCCACCGCCGAGGCCACCGTGGTTTCTTTGAGCAGGAAGATGAAGTTGGCAGAGAGCGCCGGCAGGCTGGCGAGCCAGGCCTGGGGCAGTTGCACGTGGCGCAGCAGTTGCCAGCGGGAGAGGCCGATGGCCTGGCCCGCCTCCAGCTGGCTGTGGGGCACAGCCGTCACCCCGGCCCGCAGCGCCTCAGTGAGATAACCGCCGCCGAGGAAGGTCATGGCAATGACTGCCGTAGCAAAACCGGACAGGGACAGCCCCAGGGCCGGCAGCCCGAAGTAGAGGAAGAACAGCTGGATCAGCAGCGGCGTGTTGCGGGCCAGCTCCACATAGCCGCGGATCACCGCGCTCAGCAGCGGCCTGTGCAGGCCGAGCAGCGCGACGTTGAGCAGGGCCACCGCGAGGGAGGTAAGGATCACGATGGCGCCGAGCTGCAGGGTGACCCAGACCGATTTGCCAAAGGCGGGCAGGGTGGAGACGATAAAGGCCCAGTCGAAGGTCATGCGGGGATCCTCCCGTCACGGCGCAGGCGCTGGGGCACCACGGTAATGGCGTCCGGGTACTTGATGCCGGCGCCGGTGTTGAGCACCACCACCCGCTCGCCTTCCTTGATCCAGCCCGATTCTCGCAGCTGGCGGGCGGCGGCGAAGGCGGCAGCCCCTTCCGGGCAGACGAAGCTGCCCTCCTGGGAGGCGAGCTGGCGAATTTCGCTCTGGATGGCTCTATCGTCTACCGCGATGGCGCAGCCGTCGGTGCTGTAGAGGGCGTCGAGCACCAAAAAGTCCCCCAGCGCCTTGGGCACATTGATGCCAAAGGCCAGGGTCTGGGAGTCGGGCCAGAAGGTCGATTCTGACGCTCCTTGCTGCCAGGCCTGCACTATGGGCGCGCAGCCGCTCGACTGCACCGCCACCAGCCGGGGAAGGTCACCCTTGACCCAGCCCAGCTCCTGCAACTCCCGCAGCGCCTTGTAGATGCCGATGAGGCCGACACCGCCACCTGTGGGGTAGAGGATCACGTCCGGCAGGGTCCAGCCGAACTGCTCGGCGATCTCCAGCCCCATGGTTTTCTTGCCCTCGATGCGATAGGGCTCCTTGAGGGTGGAGGCATCGAACAGGGACTGCTCCGCCACCGCCTGGGCCACCTGGCGACCGGCGTCGCTGATGAGGCCGTCCACCAGATAGAGGCGGGCTCCGGCAAGTGAGGTTTCCAGCCGGGTGATGGCGGGGGCCGCCTGGGGCATGACTATGGTGCTGCGCAGGCCGGCGCGGGCACCGTACAGGGCCCAGGCTGCGCCGGCGTTGCCGTTGGTGGGCATGGCAAAATGGGCGATGCCGAGCTCGCGGGCACGGGAGAGGCCGACCGCGGCGCCACGGGCCTTGAAGGAGCCGGTGGGGATGATGCTCTCATCCTTCATCCAGAGATCCGGGATGCCGATTTGCTTGCCGAGCTTGGGCAGCGGCAACAGCGGGGTGAAGCCTTCTCCCAGCGTCACCACCTGGGCGGGATCGCGCACCGGCAGCAGCTCGTGGTAGCGCCACAGGCTGGCGGGGCGACCCAGCAGATCGGCCGGTCGCCAATCCTGCTTCAGGGCCTCGAGATCGTAGCTTGCCAGTAAAGGCGCCCCGACCCGGCTCAGTTGCTGGGGCTGATCGGCATCATGGATTTCGCCTGTCTTGCTGCAGCGCAAATGGGAGAGATAGCTATAGGGCATGGATTATCCTGAGCGGGTCGTCTGGGCTGGTCGGTTATGCCATCCTGTGACCCAAGTGCCGGATAACAAACAAAATAAAGCGGCAAACTTAAGCGAAAAGATGGCTATGGCACTGAGCCTCTCTGGCACGGGGACGTGCTCGCCTGAGTCAGGTCGCCCCCTGGGGGGTTGGGGGCCATGCCACTCTTTGCTAACCTGCCTGCTTCATTCGAACCGCAGGGAGTTGCCTCGATGCGATCCATTGTCTGTCTGCTGGCCCTGACCTTGCTCGGGGCCTGCAGTGGTCACTCAACTCAAGAGGATGCCATGTCAGGGAAAACGCGCCTTCACTACCCCGTCACCCGCCAGGGCGAGCAGGTGGATCACTACTTCGGTCAGGCCGTGGCCGATCCCTATCGCTGGCTGGAGGATGACCGCAGCCCCGAGACCGAGGCCTGGGTCAAGGCCCAGAACGCCGTGACCCAGGATTACCTGGCCAGGATCCCGTTTCGCGAGGCGATAAAGAGCAAGCTCGCCGCCTCCTGGAACTACGCCAAGGAGGGGGCGCCGTTTCGCGAGGGGCGCTACCACTACTTCTTCAAGAACGACGGCCTGCAGAATCAGAACGTGTTGTGGCGCCAGCCGCCGGGCAAGGCCGCCGAGGTGTTCCTCGATCCCAATGCCCTCAGCCCCGACGGCACCACGGCGCTGGATCAGCTGAGCTTCTCCCGGGATGGCAAGCGGCTGGCTTATTCCTTGTCTCTCGCCGGCAGTGACTGGCGCGAGATCCACCTGATGGATGTGGAAAGCAGGCAGCCCCTGGAGGCGCCCCTCAAGGACGTGAAGTTCAGCGGCATCAGCTGGCTCGGCAACGAGGGCTTCTTCTACTCGAGCTATGACAAGCCGGACGGCAGCGAGCTGTCGGCCAAGACGGATCAGCACAAGGTCTACTTCCACCGCCTCGGCACGGCGCAAGAGGACGATCGGCTGGTGTTTGGCGCCATCCCGGCCCAGAAACACCGCTACGTGGGGGCCAGCGTCACCGAGGATGATCGCTACCTGCTCATCTCGGCGGCGAACTCCACCTCGGGCAACCGCCTCTATGTGAAGGATCTGACCGAGGACAATGCACCGCTGTTGACGGTGCAGGGGGATCTGGATGCGGATGTGAGCCTGGTGGACAACCGGGGCAGCACGCTTTACCTGCAGACCAATCGCGGCGCCCCCAACGGCCGGCTGGTGACGGTGGATGCGAGCAACCCTGGCCCCCAACACTGGCGTGACCTCATCCCAGAGCGGCCCCAGGTGCTGTCGGTGCACAGCGGCGCCGGTTATCTGTTCGCGGAATATATGGTGGATGCCACCGCCCGGGTCGAGCAGTTTGACTATGAGGGCAACAAGGTGCGGGACATTGCACTGCCTGGCCTCGGCAGCGTCAGCGGTTTCAACGGCAAGCACGACGATCCCGAGATCTACTTCGGCTTCGAGAACTATGCCCAGCCGCCGGCCCTTTACCGGCTGGCCCCCAAGAGCGGTGAGATCAGCCTCTATCGCGCCTCGGCGGCGCCGTTCAAGCCAGAGGATTATGTCTCGGAGCAGCGCTTCTACCAGAGCAAGGATGGCACCCGGGTGCCGCTCATCATCAGCTACCGCAAGGGGCTCAAACTCGATGGCAGCAACCCGACCATCCTCTATGGCTACGGCGGCTTCGATGTCAGTCTGACCCCGAGCTTCAGCGTGTCGGTGGCGAACTGGCTGGATCTGGGGGGCGTCTACGCGGTAGCGAACCTGCGCGGGGGCGGCGAGTACGGTCAGGCCTGGCATCTGGCGGGCACCCAGATGAACAAGCAGAACGTGTTCGACGACTTCATCGCAGCGGCCGAGTACCTGAAGGCCGAAGGCTACACCAGCACCGACAAGCTGGCGGTACGCGGCGGCTCCAACGGCGGTCTGCTGGTGGGGGCCGTCATGACCCAGCGCCCGGATCTGATGCGGGTCGCCCTGCCGGCGGTGGGGGTGCTCGACATGCTGCGCTACCACACCTTCACCGCCGGGGCGGGCTGGGCCTATGACTACGGCACTAGCGCCGACAGCGAGGCCATGTTCGCGTATCTGAAGGGTTACTCGCCGCTGCACAACTTGCGCGAGGGGGTGAGCTATCCCTCGACCTTGGTGACCACGGCGGATCACGATGATCGTGTGGTGCCGGCCCACTCCTTCAAGTTCGCAGCCACCCTGCAAGCGGACAACGAGGGTCCCCATCCCCAGCTCATCCGTATCGAGACCAATGCGGGGCACGGGGTGGGCACGCCGGTCACCAAGCTTATCGAGCAGAGCGCGGATCTCTACGCCTTCACCCTCTATGAGATGGGTTACCGGCAGTTGCCGTTGCAGCCATAACCAGAGATGGGTTGCCGGCAGCTGCCGTGTACACCTTGACGACAGGGCCCCATGGGGCCCTTTTTCTTGTGTGATGTACGAGAGAAGGGGCGCGACCATCCCTGTCTCGCCATTTACCGGTTTTGGCTCCGTCTTGCCCTCTGCTATCCCCCCGGTGGTATAGTCAGCCGCAGGATCTGCATTGAGGAAGTCATCGTGAAGAAGATCGTCTACATACTGCTGGGGTTGGCACTGGCCGCCCTGGTGGCCATCGTCGCCCTGGTCAGCCTGATCGACCCGAACCAGTTCAAGCCCCAGCTGGCGGAGCAGGTGAAGAAGAACACCGGCCGCGAGCTGGTGATGGAGGGGGATATCGGCTGGCGCTTCTGGCCAAGCCTGGGGCTCTCCCTCGAGAAGGTGGCCCTGCGCAACCCAGCCGGTTTCGCCGAGCCGGATCTTATCCGGGTCGAGAAGGGGGAGGCCTCGGTGGCCCTGCTGCCCCTGCTCTCCCATCGACTGGAAATAGGCGAGGTGACCCTGAGCGGTGCTCACCTCTTCATCCAGACCAAGGCTGACGGCAGCAGCAACCTGGCGGATCTGGTCAAGGACAAGGAGCAGGCTCAGGCCGGCGGCGAGACCTCAACGCCAGCCAGCCCGGCGAGCGAGAGCCAGCCCTGGGAGATCCAGCTGCAAGGGGTGGTGCTGGAACAGGCCAGCGCCCTGGTGCAGGACGATCGCAGCGGCATCAGCTCGCGACTCGAGCGGCTGGATCTCAGCCTGGGTCAGCTGACCCTGGGGGAGTGGGTGCCGGTGACCCTGGCCGCCAAGGGCGCGCGGGGCGAGCTGGCCTTCGATATCAAGGGGCAGGGGGAGATCAAGCTGGCCCGGGATGCCCATGACAGCGAACTGAAAAATCTGAATCTGAGTGGCAGCTTGGGGGATCCCAAGCAGCGGCTGGATGACTTCTCCCTCAAGGCGGATCGCCTGGTGCTGGGGGAGTGGGGCAGCCTGACCCTGAGCCTGAACGGCGCCCAGGGGGAGGCGGCCAAGCCGACCCTGGCCGGTTCGCTGGATGGCACCCTCAAGGCGCGCCTCGACAAGGGGTTGCAACTGGTGGAGGTGTCGGATGCTGTGCTGGCCGCCAAACTGACCGGGGAGGGCCTGCCGCGCTCGCCGCTCTCCCTCAAGCTGGCCGGGTTTGCCCGCGCCGAGCTGGACAAGCAGCGGATCACGCTGACCAACCTGGTGATGGGCGCAGATGATGCCTTGCTGAGTGGCAATGGCGTGATAAAACTCGGCGCCGTGCCCAGCATCGAATTCGATCTCAAGGGTGACAAGCTGGATCTCGACGCCTGGCTCGGTGCGCAGGATGGGGCCAAGACCGCCGCATCTTCTGCCGCCCCGGCCACTGTGTCGGCGGGTGAGCAGGGCGCAGCGGCCAAGCCAGCCCCCTCGGCGCAGGCCTTGTCCACGGCTGAGCCTGATCTGAGCGTCCTCAAACTCGTCGATCTGGCGGGCGAGCTGCAACTGGACGCGCTGAAGGTGAAGGGGCTGGACTTGAGCGCCGTCGATCTGCAACTGGCCCTGAGCGGCGGTCAGCTCAACCTCAAGCAGTTCAGTGCCGGCGTGGCCGGTGGTCAGGTGAGCGCCAGTGGGGTGCTCGATGCCCGCCAGCAACCCGCCAGCTATCAGGTGCACAAGCGCATACAGGGGGTTGATATTCGCCCTCTGCTGCAGACCCTGGCCCAGAACGATCGACTGGAAGGCAAGGGGGATCTGGATATCCAGGTGCAGGGCCGTGGTCTCTCCGAGCAGGCCCTGCGCAGCGAGATGCAGGGCACGGCCAGCCTGAAGTTGAGTGACGGTGCACTTCACGGCATCAACCTGGCGGAGATGATCCGCGAGGCGCGGGCCACCCTCACCGGTAAGGGCGCCGAACAGGTCAAGGAGGCGCGCAAGACCGACTTCAGCGATCTTAGCGCCAGCTTCCAGATAGGCAACGGCATCGCCAGCAGCCATGACATCCAGCTGGCGGCCCCGGCGTTGCGGGTGCAGGGCCAGGGCCAGACCGCCCTAGTGCCGGAGACCCTCGACCTCCTGTTCCTCACCTCAGTGGTGGAGAGCAGCAAGGGCCAGGGGGGCAAGACGGTGGATGAGCTCAACGACATCACGATACCTGTGCGCATCGGCGGCCACTGGCAGGCGCCCAGCTACAAGCTGGATGTGAAGGAGCTGCTCAGCAACAACAAGGTGCTGGAAGAGAAGGCCCGCAAGGAGGCCGAGCGTGGCCTCAAAAAGTTGTTGGGAGACAAGGCCAACGACGAGGGGATCAAGGGGGCGGCGGATCAGCTGCTCAAGGGGCTGTTCAAGTAGCGGCGCCTCGCTTCTCGCATGCATGACAACGGGCCCTTGGGCCCGTTTTTTGTGTCTGCTGGCGGTGGCTCAATCCCGGTGAAAACCGCCGATCAGCCCCTCGGCCAGCCAGAGCTGCAGGAAGCAGCCGGCCCGAAAGGCGGCCACCTCTTCCCCCAATCGCTCGCCAAGGTGCAGGCAGAGGCTGGCGAAGTTCTCCCGCCGAAACAAGTCTTGCACCGCAGATGCCTCGTCGGGTTCCAGGCTGCGATAACGGCTCAGGCGCTCGCCGTCGCGCCAGATGAGGCAGAGGTTGGCGCTCTCCTGATACTGGGGGGGCGGCGGCGCCTGCTCGGCCTTGAGCGCCTTCCACACCGCCAGGGTATTGAAGTGCTGGGGATGCAGGCTGGCCGATGGCACCGTCAGGAAGCGCAGCTCGGGCCAGGAGTCGGCGGGCTGGCGCTGGATGTCGCTCAGGGTCAGTGCCTCGGCATCGGCGGCGTCGAAGGCGGCGCGAAGCCGCCACTCGAACTCGGCGAGCTCGGCCACCTGGGGGTGCTCCGCCAGGGCCTGTTCGAGATAGTGGGGAAAACCCGCCCCCAGTGCTCTCAGGGTCCAGCTGCGGGGCGGATGCTGCGCCAGATAGCCGAGGCAGCACTGCTCGAACAACTCATCCCCCACATAGGCCCAGGTCTGCTCGAAATCCTCCTGCAGACACTCCAGCAGGCGACTCTGGTAGGCGTTGGCATAGATGTGCCAGCGCAGCTCTACCGGCAGGTGACCCGGGATCACGGGTACGGGGGGGGCATCTGCTTGATCTTGCAGGCCCCGCATAAAAGCCTGCTGCAGGGCTTGCAGCTCAACGGGCGCTGGCATGGGGCACCTCGCTTGAGGGCCAATGGGGGGCGGCGATGCGTCTGGCCTGGTCTAGCTCAGCCACCAGCTCAGCGAAGGGCGGAATATGATCGTCGCGCTCTATCATGGTGCTGACGGGGCCGAAGCGGCGCACCGCCCGCTCGAACAGGGCCCACACCGGATCGACGATGGGGTGGTCGTGGGTGTCTATCACGTAATCGCCATAGTCGCTGTGACCGGCGAGGTGGAACTGCACCACGGCCTGGGTATCTATCTCGTCCAGATAGGCGTTGGCATCGAAGCCGTGATTGCGGCTGCTCACATAGATGTTGTTGATGTCGAGCAGCAGGCGGCAACCGCTCTGGCGGCTGAGCTGATTAAGGAAATCCTGCTCCAGATACTCGTCCCCCGCGAAGGCGAGGTAGGTGGAAGCGTTCTCCAGCACCAGGGGACGGCCGAGGTAGTTCTGCACCCGATCGATGCGATCCAGCAGATGATTGAGCACGGCATCCGTCAGGGGCAGGGGCAGCAGGTCGTGGCTGCTCTGGCCGCCCGCGCCGGTCCAGCAGAGATGATCCGACAGCCAGACGGGCTCGATACTGCGCATCAGCTCTCGCAGGCGGGCGAGGTAGTCCATGTCGAGGGGATCGGTGGAGCCTATGTTCATGGAGACCCCGTGCATGACGATGGGATAATCGGCGCGCACGCGCTCCAGGTAGTATCTCGGTTTGCCCCCCGCCACCATGAAGTTTTCCGACAGTATCTCGAACCAGTCGACGCCCTCGGCGCCTTCCAGCACATCCTGAAAGTGAGGGGGCCTGAGCCCGAGACCGAAGCCAAGCCAGGGGACGTTGTGCATCCAGACTCCTTGGTTGATAGGCCTTAAAAAACAGGCCGGTAACCCCTTGCAGGGACCGGCCATGACAAGCGTGGTGTGGTCAGCTTAGCGGACTTTGCCACCCTTGGCGTTGCACTCTTCCCGGGTCATGCTGAGGAAGCCCTGGCCCTTGCAGGAGCCCTGTCCCTTGCAGCTGTTCTTGGCGGTCTTGCAGTCGTTGTGGCCCTTGCAGCTGTTCACCCCCCAGCAGTGGACCTGATCTTCACCGTGTTGCCCCGTGTTGGCGGCCATGGCGGCGCCAGAGAGGGAGACGGCGGCCATGGCCAGTGCGGCACCGGCCAGACAGTTGAGGGTTTTGCGGGTTGCGTGCATCTTGTTCTCCTTGGTCATGCCGTCACTCTGCCCGTATTGGCCGAGTGTCCGTGTGACGTCATCTGGTGAGGCGCGGCCTCCGGTACTGCGCTCATGGAGGAGTGGCTCACTGACCCTATTACGATCCTGAACGAATGGTTGGATCACCTTGGGTCTCGATGACGACGCTCATTGAACAAGACCGTGGCGGGTGCGATTTACATTCAAATTGCATGCATCTTTTTTGCGCACCAGGGTGAGACGCCCGTTGGCCATAGGCTCGCACGGCGGCGCTCATGGCCTGGTCGATCCCGGTTTCACCCGTTGCACACCAGATCCTCTGGGGTAGTATCTGGGCAGACAATGAGCGCAATAAACAGGGAGGTGAGATGAGCAAGAGGGCATTGATCACCGGCGGTAGCCGGGGAATTGGGGCGGCGACCGCCCGTCATCTGGCAGGGCAGGGCTACGATCTTTGCCTCAACTATCGCCAGGGCCGTGAGGCCGCAGAGGCGCTGGTGGCGGAGCTCCGCGAGCATTATGGGGTGGCCTGCATAGCATTGCAGGCGGACGTCAGCATCGAGGCAGAGGTGGTGCGGCTGTTTGAGGAGATGGACCAGCGGCTCGGCCCCATCACCCATCTGGTGAACAACGCCGGCATCTTGCAGCCACAGATGAAGGTGCTGGAGATGAGCGCCGAGCGCATCAACAAGACCCTGATCACCAATGTCACCAGTTATTTCCTCTGCTGCCGGGAGGCGGTGCGCCGTATGCAAGCGGCGCAGACTGGGGGTGCCATCGTCAACGTCTCCTCCGCCGCCGCTCGCTTGGGATCGGCCGGTGAGTATGTGGATTATGCCGCCTCCAAGGGGGCCATCGACGTGCTGACCAAAGGCTTGTCTCTGGAAGTTGCGGCCCAGGGGATCCGGGTCAACGGGGTACGACCCGGTTTTATCTATACCGACATGCACGGCGATGGTGGTGAACCCGGCCGGGTGGACCGCATCAAGGGAAATATTCCGCTGCTACGAGGCGGTCAGCCAGCAGAAGTTGCTGCTGCCATCGCCTGGCTCTTGTCGGATGAGGCCTCCTACGCCACCGGTACCTTTATCGACGTGGCGGGCGGGCGTTGAAAGGCCTGGGGAAGGCTGATCTTCCCCAAACCTCGATGATTTATAGATGGCTATCGCTGTCAGCCGTTGATCCACAAAGGTCGAGATCTTATCGACTGGGTGGATGGGATATCGGGTCTCTTTTGTGCTCTTATCAAGCAACTCTAGGTATCCCTGCCTGGCGTTGAACCGCCGCACAGTGATTTAGATGGTGTCTTCAATTCGCTGGCATGATTGCGAGCCAGGCTAGTACCTGACTCGCACTCTGGGCCGGGTGGGCAATCAAACAAATTTGGCCAGGGGATCGGCGGCGGCAAAGGCCTCATCGCGATTAGGCTTGGGCGGATAGATCAATTCGTTGGTGATGGCGATCTTGAGTTTCTTCGCCTCCTCGCGAACCAGTTTCACCTGCTGATCCCAGCCTTCGGTATAGACGGCGCCCCAGGCCCCCAGATCAAGACACGTCACATAGTTGACCTGGCGATAGGGCAGTGGAGTGACGCCCAGCAGGCTGGCTGCGACGTTGTGGCCGGCAAATTTCCCTAGCTGGATGGCATGTTGGCAGGTCATCAGCGCCGTGTTGCCCAGATCATCCGTCTTGGCATGGGCCATGTCGCCGGTGGCGTAAATATTCGAGTGACCCGGGATCTGCAGCTCTGGCGTGACGATGAAACGCCCTTGCGCATCGCGCTCGGCGACGATGGATTCCCCCAGCGAACTGGCTTTGACCCCGGCGGTCCAGATCACGGTGGCCGCATCAATCCGGCTGCCATCTTGCAGCGTCACCCCGGTGGCATCCACCACTTCCACGCCGGTATTCAGCCGCCACTCCACACCCAGTTCATCACAGGCATTGCGGATCACCTCGCGCAGCGCCTCACTGTACTGTCCACCGACAACAGAACTACGCTCTACTGCGACTACTTTAGTATTCGTAATGGCACCTAACAGGGCTTTCAACCTTGAAGGCAGCTCGGTGGCCAGTTCGATCCCGGTAAATCCACCACCACAGACCACCACAGTGTTGCGTGCCGGACTGTCTGGCTGGGTTGGCAGGGCATTCAGATGCGTTTCGAGGCGTTGTGCCGTTTCCAGTTGGTCAATATCGAACCCATACTCGGCGATGCCTTTGATGCCAAAGCTGTGCAACTGGCTGCCGCCGGCTAGTACCAGCCGATCGTAGGCGATGCTGGTCATCTCGGCCTGAGCGTTGCGATACCAGACCTGGTTTTCCTGAGGCTCCACCCGGTCAGCACTGCCTGTAATGACACGGATATCGAGCGCCTCGAACAGGGGCCGCAGATCGGCGGTCAGCGAGGCCACATTTGCCTCATAAAAACGGGGCCTGACCCGCAGTTCGGGCTGGGGGGACAGCACGGCGATCTCCAGCTCATGGCTGCCCTGAAGATGCGCCAGACGCGCGGCACCGACGGCGGCCCACATGCCGGCAAAACCACTGCCGATGATAAGAATACGTTGCTTCATGTTTTTCCCTTCCAAAGGTACAGGCTGGTTTGCCTCAATAACTACGACTATACTTATCTGAGTTAACTGCGACAAGATCTTTCTGAGTATCTGCTGTACCATCAGCAGGACGAACAAGATGGAGCAAGCAATGGCGTTTTACAGTTCTGGTGTGGAATACGGCATTCACAGCCTGATGAGCATGGTCGATGCGAAGGGCAATGAGCGTGAGCTGAGCGTGCGCGAAATGGCGGAACTGCAAAACGTGCCGTACGACTATCTGGCCAAGATCTTTACCCGCCTCTCCCGGGCGGGACTGGTGGTGAGCTCGGAAGGCAAGGGGGGCGGATTTCGGCTCGCTCGAGCCAGCGAGCTGATCACCGTGCTGGATGTGGTGCAGGCCATCGATGGGGACAAGTCGCTATTTGAATGTCGCGAGATTCGCCAGCGATTGGCCCTGTTTGACGAGACGCCCCCTTCGTGGGCTTGTGACGGCCCCTGCGGTGTTCGTTCCGTCATGGATGGCGCGCAACAGCGGATGGAAGAGGAGCTGGGTCGATACAGCATCCTCGACCTGGTGCGCAAGATGTACCGCAAAGCCCCCGATACCTTCACCATTGAAGTGAAACAGTGGATCAGCGATCGTCGCAGCAAGGCAGCCACTCCTGAACGGGAGTGACCCGTTTTGGATGTATCTCTCCCCAGGTGGTTTCCCATAGAGTAATGGGAGATGGTTTGCAGGAACGCGCTTGCAAGCCTTGGGCTTTGGAGCCCCATTTTATTGCGCTGTTCCCATTCGGTGGTGGAAGGCCAATCTTGAAGTAGGACCTCACCGTGAGGGCCGTCATCATGGATACCTTAGCCTTTCAACCTGTTGTCTCTCTTCCTCTTACTTACCTTGCCCCGGCTATCCGTGCCGACATGGCACAGTTTGACTCCCTTTGTCAGCCCCCCAGCCTGGGCTGTGATCGCTCTGTCCGGTGGGCACGCTGTGTGGAACCTCCTCGCCAGCACAAAGCTCCGTTCAGCCCCCTCGGATCAGTGCAGTAGACAGCAGATCCTGCAGCGGCCTCCACCGGACGGGGGGATGGCAGCACCAGATGGGCAAATTCACACGCATCACCCTTGGCTAGACTGGGCCAGTCGTCTTATGACACCCATTTGGCACATCTGCCCGCAACTCTATCTGGAAGGATCCGATATGAAGCCCTTGTTGACCGCCCTCTTGCTCCCCCTGTTGCCCCTGTTGCCCCTCGCCGCACACGCCGCCGAACCCGTCTGGATCACGGTCGGTGCCGACAGCGGCGTCGAACTCAAGCAGGTCAAGGCCAAGTTGGCCCCCCTGTTCAGCGCCAGCGGCGCCCCGATCCAGCTGGCCCAGGTCGAGGCAAGCGAACTCGGCACTCTCTCCCACCTGATGCACGAAGGTCATCAGCGCTGCGGCGGTTACGTGGTGCACAGCACCCTGGCGGACGCGCTGCAGAGCATGGCTCAGCCCATCAGCCAGAACCTGTTCAGCGCCCCGCCGCTGACCCAGGGATCCAGCGTCAACCGGCTGCTGCCCTATCTGGATCAGGGCAAGATAGTCGGCACCATCAGCCAGCTCGCCAGCTGGCGCAACCGCTACTACACCAGCACCACAGGAGTACAGTCGGCCGACTGGGTAGCTGGCCAGTGGCAGAGTCTGAGCACCGCCCTGCCCTGGGCCAGCGTCAGCCGGGTCAAGCACAGCGGCTATCCGCAGCAATCCGTGGTGTTGACCCTCAAGGGCAGCCGCTATCCGGATGAAGTGGTGGTGCTCGGCGGCCACCTCGACTCCACCGCAGGTTCCGCCCCCAACAGCCGCACCCTGGCCCCGGGAGCCGACGACGATGCCTCCGGCATCGCCACCCTGACCGAGGTGCTGAGGGTCATCGCCGAACAGGGTCGCCAACCGGAACGCACTCTGCAGTTCATCGGCTATGCGGCAGAAGAGGTGGGGCTGCGTGGCTCCAAGGACATAGCCACCCGCTATAAGGCGGCCAATACCAAGGTGCTGGCGGCGCTGCAGCTGGATATGACCAACTACCAGGGATCGGCGGAAGACATCGTCTTCATGACCGACTACACCGACAAGGGGCTGACCGGCTATCTGGCCCAACTGCTCGACGCTTATCTGCCCCAGATCAGCTACGGCTACGATAGCTGTGGTTACGGCTGCTCGGATCATGCCTCCTGGCATAATCAGGGCTACCCGGCCGCCATGCCGTTCGAGTCGCGCTTCAACGACTACAACCCCAACATCCACACCGCCCAGGACACATTGCAGAACTCGGATCCCTCGGCCGCCCATGCCCTCAAGTTCGCCCAGCTGGCCACCAGCTTCGCCATCGAGATGGGCAAGATCAACTGAGGCGCCAGGGGCTATGAACTATGCAAACAGGTTCTGTCCCCATTAGGTGTTAGGGGGCAGTTAAGAAGAGAGGGCGCCTTGGCGCCCTCTCTTCTTGTTCAAATCAGGGTGAACTCACTCCCCCAGCAGCTGTTGCCAGACGGCCTCGACCAGGCCGCGCTCGGGCAGTAGCTGGTCATCGCGAACCTTGCGGGAGATCTCCGACAGGTTGAGGCGATGGCCGAGGTTGCGGATCTCCAGATAGGCATGTTTCAGTCCCTCTGCCTGCTCCAGGCTGAGTACCCCTGCCAGCACGCACTCGTCGAAGATGCGCACGTTATCGGACCAGCGAGTCAGGGCGTCCGGTTCGCCACTGGCGTGGGCCAGCACCAGATACTGGGCGATAAATTCGATGTCTACCATGCCACCGGGGGACTGCTTGAGATCGAACTCCCCCTCGCCGGCTTTGAGCAGGTGATCCCGCATCTTGTGGCGCATCTCCCGCACTTCCTTGGCCAGGATCGGCAGGTCGCGCTCCTTGGCCAGCACGGCGCGGCGGATCCGGGCAAACTCGGCGATGACCAAGTCGTCCCCGTAGATGGGGCGGGCCCGCACCAGCGCCTGATGCTCCCAGGTCCAGGCCTCCTGCAACTGGTACTGCTCATAGGCAGACAGGGATGAGACCAGCAGACCGGCGTCGCCGGAGGGGCGCAGCCGCATGTCGATTTCATACAGGATGCCGGACGGGGTGCGGGTGCTGAACAGGTGCAGGATGCGCTGGGCGAGGCGCAGGTAGAACTGGCGGCTGTCGATGGGCTTGCGGCCATCGGTATAGCCGTTGGGGTCGCCGCCGTGCAGGAACACCAGATCCAGATCCGAGCCGTAGCCGAGTTCGATGCCGCCGAGCTTGCCGTAGGCCACCACGGCGAAGCCACGCTGACCGCTTAACGCCACCTCGGGGGGGACCCCGTAGCGCTCGCTCATCTGGGCCCATGCCTGATTGACTACCTCCTCCGTGATGGCTTCCGCCAGCCAGGTGAGGTGATCGCTCACCTTCATCAGCGGCAGGGCGCCGGCAATGTCGGCGGCCACTATGCGTAAAAGCTGCACCTGCTTGAACTGGCGCAGGGCCTCCATCTGCTGCTCCACGTCCTCTTCCGGAATGCGCAGCAGGAACTGGCGCAGCTGGGGTTTGTATTGATCGAGCGGGGTGGGGTGGTAGAGGTGCTGGGGATCCAGCAGCTCATCCAGCAAGATGGGATAGCGGGCGAGCTGCTCGCTCACCAGGTGGCTGGCGTCACACAGCCGCACCAGCTGGCGCAGGGCGGCGGGGTTTTCCGCCAGCAGTTGCAGGTAGGCGCTGCGGGTGAAGATGCGGGTCAGCAGGGTGCAGACCCGCTCGAACAGGCGGGCGGGCTCCTGGCTCGCCACCACCAGCCGCAACAGCTCGGGCATCAGGGCGTCCAGGGCGATCCGTCCCTGGGGGCCAATCTGGCGCCTCTTGTACTCTTCTTTAAAGCGCAGCAGGGCGGCGCAGAGCGGCGCGGGCTCCGTCACCCCCTGGCCAGTCAGCAAGCTGTCCAGTTCGCTGGCATCGAGCTCGGTGCGCCACAGATCCAGCCAGAGTTGATCCAGATGGTCGGGCGCCTCTTTTTCCTCCCCCACCACGGCAACGAACTCCTGATGAACGGCGGCCATCTCCTCGTCGAGATGGGCCATAAAGGCGGCCCAGTCGATGAAGCCCAAAGAGGCTATCAGCCGCTGGCGATCCCGCTCCTCGGTGGGCAGAGTCTGGGTCTGCTGATCGCCAATTTCCTGCAGTATGTTCTCGACCCGGCGCAGGAAGCGGTAGGCACCGAGCAGCCGCTCGGTGCGCTCTGGCTCCAGGGCGCCACTCTGGGCGATGGCGGCCAGGGCCTCGGGCAGGTGGCGTACCCGCAGGGCGGGCTCACGGCCGCCGCGAATGAGCTGCAGCGCCTGGGCGATAAATTCCACCTCGCGAATACCACCGGCGCCGAGTTTGATGTTGCCCTCCAGCCCCTTGCGGCGTACCTCGGCGGCGATCATTGCCTTCATCTGGCGCAGGCCGTCGATGACCCCGAAGTCGATGTAGCGACGAAACACGAAGGGGCGCAACAGCTCGGTGAGGGCCTGGGCGTGCTCGCATTGGGGCCCCAGCACCCGCGCCTTGACCATGGCATAGCGCTCCCAGTTGCGGCCATGGTGCTGGTAGTAATCCTCCATGGCGGCAAACGAGATGGCGAGCGGGCCCGCCTCGCCGAAGGGGCGCAGCCGCATGTCGACCCGAAACACCTGACCATCCTGGGTCGGCTGATGCAGGGCGTTGATGAGACGCTGGCCGAGCTTGATGAAAAACTGCTGGTTCGCGAGCTCCCGCCGTCCGCCGACCGTGTAGCCGTTCTCCGGGAAGGTGAAGATAAGGTCGATGTCGGAGCTGAAATTCAGCTCGCCACCGCCGAGCTTGCCCATGCCGAGGATGAGCAGGGGCTGGGGATCCCCGTTGCCATCCACCGGAGTGCCGAGCTCGCCACACTGTTTGGCGTAGAGCCAGTCACGGGCACCGCAGATCAGCGCATCGGCCAACTTGGTGAGATGGATGAAGCTCTCTTCGACCTCTGACTCCCCGAGCAGCTCGCGCCAGGCGATCACCAGCATGCGGCTGCGCCTGAACTGGCGCAGCACCCGCTTGAGAGCCTCTTCATCGTTCACCTCGCCAAGCAGGGCGGCGAGATCTCTCTCGTAGGCGGGCCAGCGTTCGGCCTGTGCGAGATCTCCCGACGCTAGCGTCTGTGCCAGCAGATCTGGCTGCTTGATAAGGGAATCAGAGATGAAGTCAGAGAGTCCTAGCAGAGTAAGCAGTGTTTGCTGCTGCTCCTTGGGCAGATTTCCATAGGTCGGGCTCAGGTCGAGCAGCCGTTGCCACTGGCGCCGGGCCTGCTCCTGCAACAAGGAAGGAAGAGCGGGGGAAACAGACGAGAGAGAAGGGGAGTGCTGGGCCACGGTTGCCGTCCTTGTGGTTAACGGGTCTGCAGAGAAAAGAAAAACACCGGCAGCCAATCTATCACTGCCGCCCCGCCTCGTCACAGATCAGGGGAAAGAACCATGATCCGGCAAGGAAAATGGGGCGCACGGGGCGGTAACAGCTCAGGTGCGCCGGTAGATCTCGGGGTCGTGTTTTTCCATCAGATTCTCGGGGCGGGCCGGAGGCACGAAGCCAAAGCCGGCATAGAGTCCATGGGCATCGGCAGTGGCCAGCATGAGGCGGCGCAGTCCCTGCAACTCGGGATGGGCGAGAATGGCAGCGATCAGCGCCTTACTGTGACTCTGGCCGCGATGGGCCGGCAGCACGAACACATCGGCGAGATAGCCGAAGGTGGCCTTGTCGGTGATGACCCTGGCGAAGGCGACCTGCTGGCCCGCCAGATAACCGCCGAAGCAGAGCGAATGGTTGATGGCCCGCTGCACGGTAGCGTACGGAATGCCTGGGCTCCAGTAGGCCTCCTCGGACAGGAAGCGGTGAATGAGCGGCACGTCGAGCCGCCCCTTGTCATCGCTTATCTCAAGCGCTGGTTCTGTGGTCTGCATCCTGGCTCCTTGCCGTGGCATCAATAAAAAAGGCCCCTTGCGGGCCTTCCAGTTTACTCATTCTGACCCCTCAGGCCAGCCTTGCTATCAGGCCAGCTTGAAGGCCTGGATGAGATGGATGTCCAGGGGCTGGCTGTGTTCCTTCCTCCTTCTGGATCAATGAAAAAGGCCCCTTGCGGAGCCTCTCGACATGCCGGAATGTCCCGGTCAGGCCAGCTTGAAGGCCTGGATATGAGTGTCCAGAGTCTGGCTATGCTGCTCCACCAGTTCGGAGGCATCTTTCAGCTCCCGCAGCACCACTACGGATCCTTCCACCACCTGCTTGACCTGCTCCAGGTTCGCGTTCATCTCCTCGGCCACCGAGCTCTGCTGCTCGGAGGCGGCGGCGATCTGGCGGTTCATGTCCGCCACGCCCTGTACCCGCTGCACTATGGTGGCGAGCTGATCGCCAGCCTGGGTCACCTGCTCCACCCCCTTGTCCGCCTGCTGCACGCTCTCGGCCATCAGGCCGACGGCCTGGCGGGCGTTGCCCTGCAGCTGTTCGATCATCTTCTGGATCTCGACGGTGGCGGCCTGGGCCCGGTTCGCGAGTTCCCGTACCTCGGAGGCGACCACGGCGAAGCCACGGCCCGCCTCACCGGCGCGGGCGGCCTCGATGGCGGCGTTCAGCGCCAGCAGGTTGGTCTGCTCCGAGATGCTGCGGATGGTGTCCACCACTGAGCCGATGCGATCGACCCCGTGCTCCACCTCGTTGACCACGGAGGAGGAGCGCTGGATGTTGCCGGACAGGGTGTCTATGGTGTTGACGGTGGCGGCCACGCAGCGGCTGCCCTCCTGGGCCAGCTCGCTGGCGTCGGCGGTGGCGTGGGAGGCCTGCTCGGCATGGGCGGCGACCTCGCGGATGGCACCGACCATCTGGCTCATGGCGCTCGCCAGCTGTTCTATCTGGGTGAACTCCTCGTTGATCGCCTCGTTCGCCTCCTCCATGCAGAGGGTGACCTGGGAGGCGATGTCGTTGAGCTCCTTGCAGGCGACGCGCTGGGTGCCGAACACCTGCTTGAGGTTTTCCTGGGAGTGGGCGACCGCCTTGGCGATGTCACCGAACTCGTCGCGGGACTTGAGCAGTACGCTGTGGCTGAGATCCTTGCGGGCGAAGCGTTCAAGCAATCCAACCAGATAGTGCACCTGCTTGACCATGAGACGGGAGCCGGTCAGCAGCAGGACGACGAATACCACCCCCATCAGCGCCGTCTCCATCAGCCCGGTCCAGAGCAGGCGATCGGAGATGGCATTGGCCTTGCCGGCATCGATACCTTCTGCCAGCAAGGTGGCCTCCAGGTTGCTGGCATCGAACCAGAGTTTGGCCAGCAACAAGAGGGTGCTGAACACCATGAGCGCCACCACCTTGGGTACCAGGCGGATATTGCTCATGCGCCGTTCCAGCGGGTTCAACTGCATAATTTTTCTCCTTTCAACGTCCATTTTTCCTTTGTCATCATGACTATCGGCATTATCTTCCTTTTTGTTACTTGGCACTGTGCTTAAAGTTGGAAAATGTATGCGACATCACTTAACTCACCTGCGCGCCATGGATCTGCTGATGGCGTTTCTGTCGGTGGTTTCCGTCACCCTGGTTTGCGCTCGCTGGTGGGGGCATGGGGATCTGAGCCCCCAGACCCGGCAACTGTTCTACGACCTCGACAGCCTCATCTGCTACTTCTTCCTCGCTCATTTCGCCTATGGCTGGGTCAGGGCCCCGGATCGCATGGCCTTCTTCAAGGCAAACTGGTTCTATCTGCCGGGCAGCCTGCCCATGGTGGAGCAACTGCGTTGGGCACGGCTGATCCAGCTGTGGCGGGTCTATCAGCTGATCCGCAGTGGCCCGGATCTGCTCGGCATGTTTCGCCGGGAGCGTAACGAGACGACCCTGTCCGGCATCTTGTTTCTGTTCTTCCTGCTGCTGGGGGTGGGCTCGGGAGTCATCTACTGGCTGGAGTCGGGCCGTCCGGGCAGCCTGATCAATACCCCTTATGATGCCTTCTGGTGGACGCTCGTCACGCTCTCCACCGTGGGCTACGGGGATCTGGTGCCGAAGACCGAGGAGGGGCGCTTCGCCGCCAGCCTGTTGATCCTGTTCGGGGTCGGTCTGTTCGGCGCCCTCAGCGGTTTCATGGCCAGTCTGTTCGTCCATCCCGGGCGCACCAACGACGAGACCACCAAGTGGCGTCGCCAGCAGAGCGAGCAGCAGGATCAGTTGCTGCGGGAGGTAAAGGCGCTGCGCGAAGAGGTCAAGGCGTTGCAGCAGCGCTAGCTTGTGCTGCCCAGGCCGCAACGCGAGGGGATATATTCCCTCGGTACGCGGCCATCGACGTCTGGAATGGTCGCGTGGCCAAGGGGGGAAGATGCGAGCCAGCTCGCAGGGAGGGGGGAGGCGCTTTTCTTTGCTTGTCCTTTGACCCGCGAGCAGCTTAACATTCGGCCTGTCACCTAACTCAACGAAGAGAATCGATCGACCATGCGCGCCCTTCTCGGGATTTTGATCTGCTTGTGTGCCCAACAGGTACTGGCCGATACCCGTTATGTTTCAGACAACATCTTTACCTATATCCACAACGGTCCGGGTACCCAGTACCGGATCCTCGGCAGCGTCAAGGCCGGTGAGCCGCTGGAAGTCAAAGCGGTGAACAACGAGGCCGGTTTCACCCAGGTGGTGGACGGTCGTGGCCGCGAGGGCTGGATCAAGAACAGCGAACTGCAGGCAGACATCAGCCTGCGCGAGCGTCTGCCCCAAGTTGAGAAAGAGCTGGAGGAGGCCAAGGCCCGTCTGCTGAACCTCAACGGCGACAACGAGCGACGCTTCACCGAGAAGGATGGCCAGATCGCCGAGCAGACCAAGGA
Organism: Aeromonas lusitana; assembly: GCF_002812985.1. Classification (GTDB taxonomy): domain Bacteria; phylum Pseudomonadota; class Gammaproteobacteria; order Enterobacterales; family Aeromonadaceae; genus Aeromonas; species Aeromonas lusitana. The sequence goes on along the minus strand of NZ_PGCP01000041.1, from coordinate 61,751 downwards.
GATCACCAGCCTGAAGGCCCAGCTCGCCAGCCAGAGCGAGGAGATGGGGAATCTCAAGGAGCAGAACGACGCCCTGACCCAGAGCTATGACAACCAGGAGCACGACATGCAGATGGACTGGTTCATCCGCGGTGGTGCCATGGTGGGGGGCGGTATCCTGCTGGGTATCTTGCTGCCCATGCTGCCGCGCCGTCGCAAGAGCAGCGAGCGCTGGATGAACTGATGGGCATCGCCGGTTGGATGAAAGAGGGGTCGCGAAAGCGGCCCCTCTTTTTTGTCGATGGTGCCTCTCTCTGGTCGCCACGGGCCGCGCCCGGTCGTAAGATAAACCCCACTTATCCGTGCCCTGCACACCCCTTTCAACAAGAGCTTTCATCTTATGTCTTCGACCGAACAGGCCCGCTGGTTCGTGCTGGGGGGCGATCACCTCGTCCTGCTGGACTCACAGGGACAGATCCCGCAAGGCCCGCGTGCCTGCTTGCCACCTCCGCTGCAGGACGCGCCCTTCGAGCGCTTTGACGACTGGGATGGCGAGTCCTGTTACCTGCTGGATCTGGGGGAAGAGGCCGACACCTCGGCCATGACGGGTCTGCGCCAGCTGATGGTGGCAGGAGATGAGGAGGGCTTTCGTCTCGCGGGCCGCGCCTGGCAGCTTGCCACCTTCAGGCGCAGCCACCTCTTCTGCGGCGAATGCGGCGCCCCCATGACCCCGACGGCGGGGGAGTGGGCGCAAGGGTGCAAGCAGGGGCATGTGGTCTACCCGCGCATCTCCCCCTGCATAATAGTGGCGGTGCGCAAGGGGCCGGCCATCCTGCTGGCGGCCCATCGTCGTCACTACCAGGCAGACGATCCCATGTATACCGTGCTGGCCGGTTTCGTGGAGGCCGGTGAAAACCTGGAGCAGTGCGTGGCGCGGGAGGTGTTCGAGGAGAGCGGCATCCGGGTGCGCAATGTGCGCTATGTGGCGAGCCAGCCCTGGCCCTTCCCCCATAGCCTGATGATGGGTTTCACCGCCGACTACCAGAGCGGCGAGATCAAGGTGCAGGACGAGGAGCTGGTGGCCGCCGATTTCTTCGAGGCCAACCGACTGCCCCGGCTGCCCCCCCACGGCACGATCGCGCGCCGCTTGATCGAGCAGTGCCTCGCAGAGGAAGTGTAAGAGGCAAGGGGATCAAGACGTTGTTCATGCAGCGCCGAGTTGAATGACGAGGCGTAAGAGGCAAGGGAATCAAGAGGATGAGGGGCGCTTGTTTGCGCCCCTTCACATCTTTGCGTTCCCATGGCCCCACCGCGCGTTTGGGCCGCCCGTTGGCCCACACAAAGTGGTATCATATCCGCCATTTTATGCTGGATATGACTCAGGAACTGGGATGAAAGAGCTGAAGAACGATCGATACCTGCGTGCCCTGCTGCGCCAGGAAGTGGACATGACCCCGGTGTGGATGATGCGCCAGGCCGGCCGTTACCTGCCGGAATACAAGGCGACCCGCGCCGTCGCGGGGGACTTCATGTCCCTGTGCCGCAACGCCGAGCTGGCCTGCGAGGTCACCCTGCAGCCCCTGCGCCGTTATCCGCTCGATGCCGCCATCCTCTTCTCCGACATCCTGACCGTGCCCGATGCCATGGGGCTTGGCCTCTACTTCGAGCACGGCGAAGGCCCGCGTTTCGAGCGCCCCATCAAGTCCATGGCGGACGTGCAGGCCCTGCCCATCCCGGATCCGGAAGACGAGCTGGGCTACGTGATGAACGCGGTGCGCACCATACGCCGCGAGCTCAAGGGCGAAGTACCGCTTATCGGCTTCTCCGGCAGCCCCTGGACCCTGGCCACCTACATGGTGGAGGGGGGCAGCTCCAAGGCGTTCACCAAGATCAAGCAGATGATGTACGCCGAGCCCATGACCCTGCACCTCTTGCTGGACAAGCTGGCGGACAGCGTTATCAGTTATCTGAACGCCCAGATCAAGGCGGGCGCCCAGTCGGTCATGGTGTTCGACACCTGGGGCGGCGTCTTGACCCCGCGGGATTACCGCGACTTCTCTTTGCAATACATGCACAAGATCGTCGATGGCCTCATTCGCGAGCACGAGGGCCGCCGTGTGCCGGTCACCCTGTTCACCAAGAACGGTGGCCAGTGGCTGGAGCAAATCGCCGCCACAGGTTGCGATGCGCTCGGCCTGGACTGGACCACAGACATAGCCGATGCCAAGCGCCGGGTCGGTGACAAGGTGGCGCTGCAGGGCAACATGGATCCCTCCATGCTCTACGCCGCCCCAGAGCGTATTCGCGAAGAGGTTGCCACCATTCTGGCCGGTTTCGGTCAGGGCAATGGTCACGTCTTCAACCTGGGTCACGGCATCCATCAGGACGTGGATCCGGAGCACGCAGGCGTGTTTGTGAACGCGGTACACGAGCTGTCCGCCCAGTACCACGGCCGCTAAGGCGATAAAATTGGTATGACAACGGGGCCTGCTGGCCCCGTTTTGTTATCCGCGACTGGGCGCTGCCATGCGTGGGGATTACGCCCGGGCCCTGGCTCGGGTTACACTGCGCCATCTGTGGTGGTGACCACACACAAGATGAGCGACAGCGCGTGAGGCCGCGTATCGGCAGGCGCGCTCGCCATGCAGGAGGCAAGAGATGAGCAAGACGTCGTGGGATTGGGGCATCGACCTTGGCGGGACCAAGTGCGAGTGCGTGGTGCTGGACGGCGACGAGGTGCTGCTGCGACATCGCATCCCCACCGAGCGCCGCGGCGGTTATCAGCATATGATCGGACAAATTGCCAAGCTGGTGGATGAGTGTGCTGAGAAACTCGGCCAGCGCCCCAGCATCATCGGCATGGGCACGCCGGGGGCGCGGGATCCCCAGACCGGGTTGATGAAGAACTGCAACACCACCGAGCTTAACGATCAGCCGTTCAAGGAAGATCTGGAACGCAGGCTGGGTGTGCCTGTGCTGATCGCCAACGACGCAAACTGCTTCGCCCTGGCGGAGACCCACCTCGGTGCCGTGCGCCAGCACCATCCCGATGCGAAAGTCGTCTTCGGCATCATCATGGGTACCGGCGTGGGCTCCGGCATTGTCATCAACGGCCAGATCCTCAACGGCCACCACGGCATCGCCGGGGAGTGGGGTCACAACGTGCTCTCCCCCGATGGCCCCGAGTGCTACTGCGGCAAGCGTGGCTGCGTCGAGACCTTCATCAGCGGCCCGGCCCTGGAGGCCTGGTACGAGGCCAAGGCCAAGCGCCATCTGTCGCTGGCCCAGATAGCGGCGGCGGTCGCCCACGATCACGTGGCCAAGCTCACCATCGACCGGCTGCACCTGCTGTTTGGCCAGGCCCTGGCCAACGTGGTCAACATCCTGGATCCGGACGTGATCGTCATCGGCGGCGGGGTCGGCAATGTGCAGAGTCTCTACAGCGTGGGCCGCCAGACCGTGCTGCCCTTCCTGTTCAACCCCCGCTTCGCGACCCCCATCATAGCGCCGGCCCTGGGAGACAGCGCAGGCGTCTTCGGCGCTGCGCTGCTGGCCCGTGGTGTCTTCAAGGATGCCCTGCTGTCATGAGTCACAGGCCCTCTTTCGTCGCCGTTAAGGACACACATTTTTCATGATCAAGATTGCCATCAACGGGTATGGCCGCATCGGCCGCAACGTGCTGCGGGCCCTCTACGAGAGCGGCCGCGACAACAACATCAAGATAGTGGCCATCAACGAGCTGGCGGCCCCCGAGGCCATGGTGCACCTCACCCGCTTCGACACCAGCCACGGCCGCTTCCACCATCCGGTGCAGCTGGCGGGCAACAGCATGCAGGTGGGGGAGGATCTCATCCCCCTGTTCGCCGAGCGGGATCCCGCCAAGCTGCCCTGGCGCGCCCTCAAGGTGGATGTGGTGCTGGACTGCACCGGGGTATTTGGCTCAAGGGCCGATGCCGAGCTGCATCTGGCGGCGGGGGCGGGCAGGGTATTGTTCTCCCATCCGGCGGATGCGGACGTGGACGCGACCATAGTCTACGGGGTGAATCACCAGACCCTGACGGGACGGGAGCGGATCGTCTCCAACGCCTCCTGTACCACCAACTGCGTGGTGCCCGTCATCGAAACATTGCATCGAGAGTTCGAGATAAATTGTGGTACTATTACGACAATTCATTCGGCCATGCACGATCAGCAAGTCATCGATGCCTACCACAGTGACTTGCGCAGAACGCGAGCGGCCAGCCAGTCCATCATCCCGGTGGACACCAAGCTGGCAAAGGGGCTGGAGCGTATCCTCCCGCACTTTGCCGGCAAGTTCGAAGCGATCGCGGTACGGGTGCCGACCATCAATGTAACAGCGATGGATCTCAGTATTACTGTTCGTAAAAAAGTGACAGTTAGTGACGTAAATCAAGCCCTGCAACGGGCATCCAGAGGTACATTAAGCGGTATTCTGGATTACACGGAAGAGCCTTTGGTCTCCGTAGACTTTAATCATGATGCACACTCCTGCATCATTGATGGTACCCAGACTCGGGTGAGCGATGCCAACCTCGTCAAGATGCTGATGTGGTGTGATAACGAATGGGGCTTCGCGAACCGCATGCTGGATACCACCCGGGCCATGATGGCCGCAGGCTGAGAGCCTGCACGGGTGCAAGGTTACTGTTTTTTTAACATTACCTGAAAATATATAGAGGACTGAATATGTCTGTTATCAAGATGACCGACCTGGATCTGGCGGGTAAACGCGTCCTGATCCGTGCTGACCTGAACGTGCCGGTAAAAGACGGCAAGGTCACTTCCGATGCACGTATCGTCGCTACCCTGCCGACCATCAAGCTGGCTCTGGAAAAGGGTGCCAAGCTGATGATCACCTCCCACCTGGGTCGTCCGACCGAGGGTGAATACAACGAAGAATTCTCCCTGGCTCCGGTTGTCAACTATCTGAAAGACGCTCTGTCCTGCCCGGTCCGCCTGGCCAAGGATTACCTGGATGGCGTAGACGTCGCCGCCGGTGAGCTGGTTGTGCTGGAAAACTGCCGCTTCAACAAGGGCGAGAAGAAGAACACCGAAGAGCTGGCCAAAAAATACGCCGCCCTGTGTGACATCTTCGTCATGGATGCGTTCGGTACCGCTCACCGCGCCGAAGGTTCCACCTACGGTGTAGCCCAGTTCGCTCCCGTTGCCTGTGCTGGCCCCCTGCTGGCCGGTGAACTGGAAGCCCTCGGCAAGGCCATGCTGAAGCCTGAGCGCCCCATGGTTGCCATCGTTGGCGGCTCCAAGGTCTCCACCAAACTGACCGTGCTGGAATCCCTCTCCAAGATTGCTGACCAACTGGTGGTCGGTGGTGGCATCGCCAACACCTTCATCGCCGCTGCCGGTCACAATGTCGGCAAGTCCCTGTGCGAGCACGACCTGATCGACACCGCCAAGAAGCTGGCTGCCGAGACCAACATCCCGGTCACCACCGACGTGGTCGTGGGCACCGAGTTCTCCGAGTCCACTCCGGCCACCATCAAGTCCGTCGCTGACGTGACCGATGGCGACATGATCTTCGACATCGGCCCGGATTCCGCCAAGGCCCTGGCCGATATCATCATGAACGCCAAGACCATACTGTGGAACGGCCCGGTCGGTGTGTTCGAGTTCGACCAGTTCGCCGAAGGCACCAAGATCATCGCCGAAGCGATCGCCGCCTCCCCGGCCTTCTCCATCGCTGGCGGTGGTGACACCCTGGCCGCTATCGACAAGTTCGGTATCGCAGACAAGGTCTCCTACATCTCCACCGGCGGCGGCGCCTTCCTGGAGTTCGTAGAGGGCAAAGTACTGCCGGCGGTTGCGATGCTGGAACAGCGCGCCAAAGCCTAATTGACCCGGAACGGGGGGCAAAAGCCTCCCGTTTCGTTTATCATGTGACCGCTGTGCCGGTTCATGATGAACCCCCCATTTTTATTAACGGCATACGAGAACAGGACGATTTAACATGTCTAAGAAAATTTTCGACTTCGTAAAACCAGGCGTACTGACCGGTGATGACGTTCAAAAAGTGTTCGCCATCGCTAAAGAAAACGGCTTCGCTCTGCCAGCCGTCAACTGTGTCGGTACCGACTCCGTCAACGCTGTACTGGAAGCTGCCGCCAAGGTTAAAGCTCCGGTCATCGTTCAGTTCTCCAACGGTGGTGCCGTGTTCACCGCCGGTAAGGGTCTGAAGCTGGAAGGCCAACAAGCCGCCATCCTGGGTGCCATCTCTGGCGCCAAGCATGTGCACGCCGTTGCCGCCGCTTACGGTGTTCCGGTTATCCTGCACACCGACCACGCTGCCAAGAAGCTGCTGCCGTGGATTGACGGTCTGCTGGACGCAGGCGAGAAGCACTTCGCCGAGACTGGCAAGCCGCTGTTCTCCTCCCACATGCTGGATCTGTCCGAAGAGTCTCTGGAAGAGAACATCGACATCTGCTGTGAATACCTCAAGCGCATGGCCAAGATGAACATGACCCTTGAGCTGGAACTGGGTTGCACCGGTGGCGAAGAAGATGGTGTGGACAACAGCCACATGGATCAATCCGCCCTGTACACCCAGCCGGAAGACGTGGCTTACGCCTACGAGCGCCTGTCCAAGATCAGCCCGCGTTTCACCATCGCTGCCTCCTTCGGCAACGTGCACGGTGTTTACAAGCCGGGTAACGTCAAGCTGACCCCGTCCATCCTGGACGCTTCCCAGAAGTACGTTTCCGAGAAGTTCAGCCTGCCGGCCAAGTCCCTGGACTTCGTGTTCCACGGTGGTTCAGGTTCCACTCTGGAAGAGATCCGCGAATCCATCTCCTACGGTGTGGTGAAGATGAACATCGACACCGACACCCAGTGGGCTACCTGGGAAGGTCTGCTGCACTTCTACAAGGCCAACGAAGCCTACCTGCAAGGCCAGCTGGGCAACCCGGAAGGCGCTGACAAACCGAACAAGAAGTTCTACGATCCGCGCGTATGGCTGCGTGCCGGTCAGACTTCCATGATCGCCCGTCTGGAGAAAGCCTTCTCCGACCTGAACGCCATCAACGTACTGTAATTCGTACCTTGATTGCATGAAAAGGCGCCCTGAGGGGCGCCTTTTTTCTTGCGTCTTCGAGGGGATGACCCGGCGTGTTGGCTGGGTATAGCCTCATGAAAAGGTGTCCTTCGGGGCACCTTTTGCATTTCTGTGATCCCGGCTGGCTGGATCAGCGCCCATGGGCTGGGTATTATCGATGAAGAAGCGTTTAATTTAGTAAACAATTGCGACCATGGCAGGATGCTGAGTATGCAGACAGGAAGACACAACGGACACCAGGAGCACGTCGCCTCCTATTATGCGGCGACCCGCAATGACCATCAGCAGTGGCCCGAGCTCAGTGGTGAGCTGGACGCCGACGTCTGCGTCATAGGGGGCGGCTTCACCGGCCTCAACACCGCCATCAACCTGGCACAGGCGGGCCACAAGGTGGCCCTGCTGGAGGGCAATCGCATCGGTTGGGGAGCGTCCGGTCGCAACGGCGGCCAGCTCATCCGCGGCATAGGCCACGACACCAGCCAGTTTGCCCGCTGGATAGGGGAAGACGGGGTACGTGAGCTGGATCTGATGGGGCTGGAGGCGGTGCAACTGGTGCGCCAGCGCATCGAGCAGTTCAACATCGATTGCGATCTGCGCTGGGGCTATTGCGATCTCGCTACCAAGCGTCGTCACCTGAAGGGCTTTGAAGAGGAGATGGCCCACCTGGCGAGCCTGGGTTATCAGCATGAGACCAAACTGATATCCAGGGCCGACATGGGCTCGATCGTGGGGGCGGATCGCTATATCGGTGGCATGACCGACATGGGCTCGGGTCATCTGCATCCCCTCAACCTGGCGCTCGGCGAGGCCCGCGCCGCCGCGAGCCTGGGGGTGGCCCTGTTCGAACAGTCGCGGGTGATCCACATCGACTACGGCAGCAAGGTGCAGGTCACCACGGCCCACGGCCGGATCAGCGCCGACTACCTGGTGATCGGCTGCAACGCCTATCTCAATGACCTCAATCCCGAGCTGGGGGGGCGAGTGCTGCCAGCGGGCTCCTATATCCTCGCCACCGAGGTGCTGGAGAAGCGGCTGCGCCAGCGCCTGCTGCCACAGAACATGGCGGTGTGCGATCAGAACGTGGCGCTCGACTACTACCGCTTGTCGGCGGATGGTCGCCTGCTGTTTGGCGGGGCCTGCAACTATTCGGGACGGGATCCCAAGGATATCAAGGCCTTCATGCTGCCCAAGCTGCTACGGGTCTTCCCCGAGCTCGCAGGCACCGCCATCGAGTTCCAGTGGGGGGGCATGATAGGGATAGGGGCGAACCGATTGCCGCAGATAGGCCGTCTCAAGCAACATCCCAACGTCTTCTATGCCCAGGCTTATTCGGGTCATGGCCTGAACGCCACCCACATGGCGGCCAAACTGGTGGCGGAGGCGATCAAGGGGGAGAGTCGGGGCTTCGAGCTGTTCAGCACTGTGCCCCACATGACTTTCCCGGGCGGGCCCTCCCTGCGCTCACCCCTGCTGGCGCTGGGGATGCTGTGGCACAGGATGAAGGATCTGCTGTAAGGCGCTGACCGGTGCCGGGGAGACGCCGGGGCCAATGAGCAAGGGGCCAGTTTCTGCAAGGCCCCGGGACAGTCAGGAGGCGGGCGTGTTCTGTGCAGGTGTCTGGCCGGGCTCGGCCAGGCGCCAGCCCTGCTCCGTCTTCATCATCCAGACTTCGGTTTCTTGCGCCAGGACCTGACCCGCCTCGAACTCGCCGTATTTGCGCTCAAGCTCCATCAGGCCCATCTCCTGCTGGAAGGGGCCGACCCTGTCGTAGACCAGATCTTCATCTTGCAGGATCTGCAACTGCTCCAGCCCCTGCTTGAAGTGCAACTGATAACCCACCTTGACCAGGTAGACGCCCTCCATCCGCTCATCCTTGCCAAGCACGCTGAAGGCACTGATATCAAACAGGTTCGGGTCTGTCTCTGCTTGCAGTTTGGCGGTGACTTGGCTCTGGATCGCCTCTTCACCCGGGCCCGCCTCACAGCCATAGAGGCAGAGGGCCAGCAGGGGAATGAACCACTTTTTCATCGAAACTCCGGATGATGCGAGACACAAGGGGCAAAGTTTGCCACGGCGCCGGACAGATACAAGGGATGGCCAGAAAAATCAGCGCGCTATGGCTGGCCTGAGGGGGAGGGTATAGGGATAGCTGACGGCGCGGCTCATGACCAGGGTATTGCCGCTGAACCCGGCGATCCGTTTGCTGCCCACCAGCTGGAAGCCGTGCCTGACCCAGAAATGCAGGGCGGGCCGGTTGGTTTCTATGACCCCGAGTCGCATGGCGGTGCAACCCCAGCCGGCCGCCATTTCCATGAGCCGTGCGACCAGCTTGTTGCCGATCCCTTGTCCCTGCCAGCACTCCTTCAACAGCAATAGGCCGAGGTAGGCCGTCTGCTCATCCGGATAACCACGAACAAGATCGATGCAGCCAAGCAGTGCTTCTCCCTCCAGAACGGCCAGCACGAACTTGTCGTCCTCCCCTATGCCGGGTGGGCAGACATTCAGTATCTCCAGGGCATCGCTAGGGTCGGGGGCCTTGCCCTCGGTCAGCCAGCTGTAGGCGGGCGCCGCCATCACAACCTCCTCCAGCCACTGACGGTGGTCTGGATTCGCCGGTGACAGGCGCCGCAGCTCCATCTAGCGCAGCTTGTCGAGTTGACCGAGGAACTCGGTCGGCCCCATAAAGCCGGTCACCCGCTGGCCGCTCACCTCATTGCCAGCGCTATCGAAGAAGATCAGGGTCGGCAGCCCCAGCACATTCAGGCCATTGAGCAGCTCGACGTCGGCATCGTCATTGGCGGTGACATCCGCCTGCAGCTGCACCATGCTGGCGAAGCGCGCCCGCACCGCCGGGTCGCTGAAGGTCTTGTGCTCGAACTCCTTGCAGGCCACGCACCAGTCGGCATAGAGATCCAGCAGCACAGGCTTGCCACGGGCGGCGGCGAGCTGGCTCTTGAGATCATCCAGCGTCTTGATGCGGATAAACTGCGGCGCCTCGCGCTGAGTGCTCGCGGCGGCATCTGGGCTCGGCAGCAGCAGATCCTTGGCCACCACCACTGTGCCCATCATCGCCAGCAAGAGGGCGAAGCCACACAGGCTCTTGCCCACCGAATGGGGCCTGTGCTGGTTGTGGTGATAGAGATAGGCGCACAGCATGAGCCCCCAGATCAGCCAGGCCAGGGTAGCAATCTGGTCGCTCCACAGGCGGGAGAGCAGCAGCAGGGGCACCGCCAGGAGTGCAAAGCCAAACAGCTGCTTGATCACGTCCATCCAGGCGCCGGCCCTGGGTAGCAGCTTGCCCCCCGAGGTGCCGAGCAGCAGCAGGGGCAGCCCCATGCCCAGAGAGAGGGCATAGAGGGCCGCGCCGCCGAGCCAGAGATCGCCGCTCTGGGCCACGTAGATGAGGGCCCCCGACAGGGGCGCCGTGGTGCAGGGGGAGCAGACCAGGCCGGAGATCATGCCCATGATGCCGACCCCCACCACTGAGCCGCCCTGTTGGCGATTGGAGAGGCCTGAGAGCCGGGTTTGCAGGCTGCTCGGCAGTTGCAGGCTGTAGAGCCCGAACATGGAGAGCGCCAGCAGCACGAACATCACCGAGAGGCCGATCAGCACATAGGGGTGCTGCAACGCGGCCTGGAACTGCAAGCCGGCCGACGCCACCACCAGCCCGAGCAGGGTATAGGTGATGGCCATGCCCTGCACATAGACGAAGGAGAGCAGGAAGGCGCGGCGGGTGGAGAGGTGCTGACCCGCACCGGCTATGATGCCGGTCAGTATGGGGTACATGGGGAAGACGCAGGGGGTGAAGGCGAGCCCCAACCCCAGCGCGAAGAAGGCGGCGATACTGAGCCAGAAGCCCTGGCTGCCGAGGGCGGCCGCCAGTTGATCCTGCTGGCTGCTGGCGGGGGCAGTGGCCGTGTCGGCGCTTGGATCGCTCTTATCCGTGGCTGTGCTGGCCATCAGGGGTTGCACCTCGACCCGCTGGTCGGTAGGCGGATAACAGAGTCCCTCGGTGCAGCCCTGATAGCTGACGGTGAGGCTGGCTGCTTGACCCGCCTCGGTCAAGGTGACGGGGATCTCGACCTGCTGGTAATAGACCTGGGTCTTGCCGAAGAAATCATCCTCGTGCTCGGCCCCGACGGGCAACTCCGGGGTCTGGAAGGCGAGGTTCTCCCCCTTGAAGCTGAAGCGATGGCGATAGAGGTAGTAGCCATCGGCGATGTGCAGGGTCAACCGCAGCAGGTTGCCCTGCTGCTCGCTCTGCAGGCTGAAGGCCTCATCGACTTTCAGAAACTGGGGTTGTGAGCCGGCCTGGATGCCGAGGCTGCTCAGCAGATCCTGACTGCTGGCCTGAACCTGAGAGGTGAGCAGGGCCAGCAGTATGAGCACGGAAGAGAGCAGGGCGCGCATCGTCATGAGGTCTCCTGGGTCAGCCAGTCGAGATAGGGCTGATGTCCCTGGGCGATGGGCAGGGCCAGGATCTCCGGCACCTCGTAGGGATGATGGTCCTGGATGCACTGGCGCAGCGGCTCGAACAGGGCGTCTCTGGACTTGATGATGAGCTGGATCTCGCGGCTGCGCTCTATCTGCCCCTGCCAGCGATAGACGGAGGTGAGCCCGGGCAGCTGGTTGATGCAGGCGGCGAGGTTGCGGCTCAGCAGCTGTTCGCAGATGAGATCCGCGCTGGCTTCATCCGGACAGGTGCAGAGCACCAGAATGGCGTCGGTCATGGTATGGCATGTCTCGTCTAAGGGGCCGCTTGGCCCTCTGGATCAGCGATCACTATACCGAGCAAAGAGGCAAATAGCACCCGATGCGCGCCCGCTTATCCGACCTGCAAATAAGTGGTGTGCCCGAGATAGACGCTGTGAAAAGGACAGGGCAAAATGAGCTGGCTTGTTCCCACTTTACGTAAGGAAATGTATGACCCAACAGAATGAGCAGCAGAGAAACCGCATGTTGAGCCTGTTGCGTGAAGGTGAGCGTCGCATGCTGGTGCAACTGTCCGGTCTGCTGCGTACCAGCGTCGATGAGATCAACGCCGAGCTGGAAAAAGAGGAGTTGCTGTCGACCCTGGAGCAGCCGGTCACGGTGGAATACCTCAATGGCGTGATCCAGCATCATCTGTTCGAGCGTCTGCACAAGGGTGACATGCACGCGGCTCAGCGCATGCTGAACCAGTATCAGAACGATCTCGAGGCCATGCTGAACCAGGAAGCAGCCCAGACCGACGTGCCCGCCGAAGAGGTGAAGGCGCAAGCCTGAACGCCTGCCCCCTGAGAATCAGATCAGCACCATCATGCAGCCCGCATGATGGTGCCTCGTCACTTCCTATGTCGTTCGATTAACCGGGTACCCGCTGGGCCGATTGGCTCGGGATGGGGAACACCTTGTCATAGCTCCAGTTGTAGACGAAGGCATAGACCAGGTAGAACAGCACGAAGCCCATGTCCAGTACCAGCGCCTCCAGCAGGCCGATGTCGAGCCACCAGCACATGGCCGGCAGGGCGACGATAAGCAAGCCCCCCTCGAAACCAAAGGTATGCAGCACCCGCTGCCACAGCGACTTGTGGGTGTGGCCCTGATAGCGCAGCAGCAGCTTGTCCACGCCGATGTTGTAGACATAGTTCCACACAGTAGCGACGACCGAGAAGAACAGGGCCAGCGGCCCCATGTGATTGAGACCGACGCCGGTGGCCCAGCTCGCCAGCGGGGCGGCGATCAGCAGACCAATCAGTTCGAAACCGATGGCATGACGCAGGCGGTCACGAGTATTACGCATCTTTAATGTCTCCCTTTTCTCGTTGGACGACGGTTGATGACGGGCAATTTATCGCGATTTACAGATAGGTTCACGTTGGTATCTATCGCTAAAATAGATACATCAGTGGGCCGTATCGCGGCCCGCCCATGACAGGAGCCCCCTCATGACCCCTTCACTGGAACAACTCAAGGCGCTGCTGGCGACGGCCGAGACAGGATCTTTCTCCGCCGCCGCCCGCAAATTGGGCAAGGCGCAATCCGTGGTTAGCATGGCCATCGCCAATCTGGAGATAGATCTTGGCCTCGAGCTGTTCGATCGCAGCGGCCGTTACCCCGTGCTGACGGTGGCGGGGGCGCGCATCCAGCAGGAAGCCAGCGTGCTGCTGGCCCAGAGCGAGCGGCTGCAGGCCATCGCCGGCGAGCTGGCCAGCGGCACTGAGTCGCGGCTCACCCTGGCCATCGATGATGACTCCCATCTGCCCTGGCTCGGCGCCCTGCTGGAGGAGTTCGCCACCCGCTACCCGGCGGTGGAGCTGGAGCTGCTGTTCCCCCTGATGGAGGACGTGACCGATCTGCTCAAGAGTGGACGGGCCCAGCTCGGCATCAGCTATCAGCAGGTACAGCCGGTGCGGGAGCTGGTTGCCCGCTCACTGGGGGCCGTCAGCATGCCGCTGGTGGTCTCGCCGGATCACCCCCTGGCGCACAAGGTGCCGCTGCACGAGAGCGACCTGCAGGGCGCCCGCCAGCTGATGGTGACGGGACGACGGGAGGGGACGGAGCGCAACCGCTTCCGGCTCTCGGCCCAGGTGTGGTGGGTCGAGGGGGATCTCGGCATCCTGGAGCTGGTAAAACTGGGGCTGGGCTGGGCGGCGGTGCCCGATTTCCTGCTGCATCGGCCGCTGGCGCGGGGGGAGGTGGTGGTGTTGCAGCCAGATTTTATCGCTCAGGCCGAGTTGGCGCTGGAGCTGCAGTGGCATCGCGCCCGCCCGCTCGGGCAGGCGGGGCGCTGGCTCAAGGAGGCACTGCTGGCACGGGTGCCTCGTTGAGCCAGAGAGCGCTAAGGGTCAGTCGACCAGCGGGTAGGGCAGAGGTTGCAGGCGCAGGCTGGCAGCCTCGTCCTGCTTGAGACGAAACTGGGCGTCGGCCTCTGTGTCCTTGGGCAGCACGGCGGTGAGCCACAGCTGACCCTCCTGCTGCCAGGCGTTGAGCACCATGCCGCTGCGGCGCCAGTTATCACCGAGGCGGATCTCCAGGGCATCGCCACTGGCGACCGGGTTGGTGGCAGTGCCTGCCAGCACGAACAGGGCGCGGTTGTTGGCGCCGCGATATTTGGCGCGGGCCACTATCTCCTGCCCCATGTAGCAACCCTTGGTGAAGCTGATGCCGTCCAGCGCCTGCAGGTTCAACATCTGGGGGATGTACTCGCCCTGATGGACCGCCTCCAGGTGCGGGATGCCGGCCTTGATGTCCAGCCCCCACCAGAGTGACTCCTGCCCGGCGGGCAAGCCGAGCTCCAGCGGTAGCTCGCTCACCAGCAGCCAGCGATCCGCTTCCACCTGCACCGCCATGCCTCCTTCGATAAGGGCCGTCCCTTGCACCCCAAAGCGGGCAGCTATCCAGGCATCCGTGCCCTGACCCGCCACACCGACCGTGAGCCCCGGATAGGTGTCTATCTCCACCTTGGCGAACACGGCAAACTTCTTGAGTTCGGGCAGCTGACGCACCAGCACGGAAGGCTTGGTCAGCAGCAGCAGGCTGTCTTCCAGGCAGAGCAGGCGAAAATTGCTCCACAGCTTGCCCTTGGGATCGCAGTGGCCGCCGAGGGTGCTCTGACCCGGTTGCAGAGCGTTGACGTCGCAGGTGACCTGGCCTTGCAGATACTTGGCTCGGTCGAGGCCGCGCAAGCGGGTGATGGCGACATCGGTCAGGGAGAAGAGGGTTGGCTCGGCAGGAAAAACAGGCGTTGGCAGGCTCACGATGGTATTCCAGAGACAGAAAGTATGTGACCTGCATGGTAAAGACGTAAGGAATGTTTGTCAGCCGGAAAATCCAGCTGCTACCATTCCCGAGTCTTTGTAAGGAGAGTTCCATGTTGAGCCCAATTGAAAAGTCCCGCCTGAAATGGGCCTGCCGCCGCGGCATGCTCGAGCTGGATGTGATCTTTATGCCTTTTCTTGAACATGAATTCGATGCTCTGGACGAGGAGCAGAAACACACCTTCATCCGCCTGCTCGAAAGCGACGATCCGGATCTGTTCAAATGGTGCATGGGCCACGGCGTGCCGGAAGATCCTGCCTTCGCCGCCATGATCCCCCTGATCCTGGAGCGCAACCAGGCCCGCCACGACCAGCAGCGCTGATCCCCGATGCGGGTGTCCATGCCCGTGTCTGTCTCCCGCCAGCAGCAGTGCCTGCTGTGCATCCTGTTTTTCTTGTCGCTCTGGCCCGCCGCCAGCCTGATCCAGGGCTGGCAGTGGGGGTTCCTTATGCCTTGCTGGCTGACGGGTCTTTGGCTCGCCTGGCGGCGTACCCTGGATGTCTGTGGTGAACTTGTCTGGGACGGCGACTGGCTGGACTGGCAGGGACGGCGCTATCGGCTGGAGCCCCGCAGCCGCATCCTGCCCGGTGTGCTCTGGCTGCGCCTGCAAGGGGAAGCAGGGCCCGAGGCCCAGCTCTGGCTGTTCTCCGATGCCTTGGCCCCCGAGCACTACCGTGCCCTGGCCCGCGCCATTCATCTCGCCCCGCCCCGTTAAGGGGACGCTTTATCGCCCATCGCCTGCAAAATCCTCCCCAATACGAAGGTAACTCCTCGCCTTTCTCTAAAAGCAGATGACCCCGCCGGAGCGAGGTCATCTGGGTCATTTGCTGCAGAAGGGGTCAATCCCTATCCGGGGTCAGCACGGTCGGTTTGGAGTCCGGTTGCATATCCGGGTAATCCAGGTTGTAGTGCAGGCCGCGGGACTCCTTGCGCTGCAGGGCGCAGTTGACGATGAGCTCGGCCACCTGCAGCAGGTTGCGCAGCTCCAGCAGGTTGTTGGAGACCCGGAAGTTCGCGTAGTACTCCTGCACCTCCTGCTTGAGCAGATCGATGCGGCGCTTGGCGCGGGCGAGGCGCTTGTTGGTGCGCACTATGCCCACATAGTCCCACATCATCAGCCGCAGCTCGTGCCAGTTGTGCTGGATCACTACCTGCTCATCCGAATCGTCCACCTGGCTCTCGTCCCAGGCTGGCAGCCTGGGCGGCTCCACGCTCATGGGCAGCTTGGCCAGGATGTCGGCTCCTGCCTGATGGGCGTAGACCACGCATTCCAGCAGGGAGTTGGAGGCCATGCGGTTGGCGCCGTGCAGGCCGGTATAGGTCACCTCGCCGATGGCGTAGAGACCCGGGATATCGGTCTGGCCGTTGCCGTCGATCATCACGCCACCGCAGGTGTAGTGGGCCGCCGGCACGATCGGCATGGCTTCCTTGGTGATGTCGATGCCCACCGCGAGGCAGCGCTCGTGAATGGTGGGGAAGTGCTTGACGATGAAGTCCGCCGGCTTGTGGCTGATGTCCAGATACATGCAGTCGGCACCGAGCCGCTTCATCTCATGGTCGATGGCGCGGGCGACTATGTCGCGCGGCGCCAGCTCTTCCCTGGGATCAAAGTCTGACATGAAGCGGCTGCCGTCCGGGCGGCGCAGATAGGCCCCTTCCCCGCGCAGGGCTTCGGTCAGCAGGAAGTTGGGATCGTCGGGGTGGAACAGGCTGGTGGGGTGGAACTGGTTGAACTCCAGGTTCGCCACCCGGCAGCCGGCGCGCCAGGCCATGGCGATACCATCGCCGGAACTCACATCCGGGTTGGAGGTGTACTGATACACCTTGGAGGCACCGCCGGTGGCCAGTGCCACGAAGCGGGCGCGGATCACCTCGACCTGCTCGACGTTGCGGTTCCAGACGTAGGCCCCGAGCACCTTGTTGCCCGGCAGACCGAGCTTGCGGGTGGTGATGAGATCCACCGCGTTGAAGCGCTCCATCAGCCGGATGTTGGGGTGGGCGCGCACCTGATCGATCAGGGTGAGCTGCACCGCCTTGCCGGTGGCGTCGGCTGCGTGGAAGATGCGGCGATGGCTGTGGCCACCCTCGCGGGTCAGGTGATAGTGGGATTCGCCCTCGGCATCCTCCTCCTGATCGAAGGGGACCCCTTGCTGGATCAGCCACTGGATGGACTCGCGGGCGTTGCGGGCGGTGAACTCCACCACGGCCGGATCACACAACCCGGCCCCGGCGTTGAGCGTGTCGCTCACGTGGGATTCGATGCTGTCGGTCTCGTCGAACACGGCAGCGATGCCTCCTTGCGCATAGAAAGTGGCCCCCTCACTGATGGGCCCCTTGCTCAGAACCAGGACTTTGGCCTGGTCCGCCAATCGCAATGCGAGGGACAGACCGGCGGCACCGCTGCCAATGATCAGTACGTCGCAAAGGTATTCAACACTTGCTTTCATAAGTATCATTGGCCTGGATTAAGAACTGGCCCCATGGTAGCCCAAGGGGGGGTTGTGATGCAGCCTGCATCACATTTTTTTCGATACAAGCGAACTTTCTCTGATTCCTCCTGTCTGAACTTGTGCGCTTAGAAAGGGCCGGAAAAGAAAAACGATAACCTGATGGGGGTTTTACGGCTCTGATGAGCGACCAGAATCTACTGGACGAACAGCTGGTTGAACGGGTCCAGCGTGGCGATAAAAATGCATTCAACCTGCTGGTAAAAAAATACCAGCATAAGGTGGTCAATCTGGTGGCCAGGTATGTCAACAATCCGGGCGATGTGCCGGATGTGGCGCAGGAGGCTTTCATCAAGGCTTACCGTGCGTTGCCGACATTCCGTGGCGAGAGCGCGTTTTACACCTGGTTGTACCGAATCGCCGTCAACACGGCTAAAAATTACCTGACCTCACAGGGGCGCAGACCGCCCAGCAGTGATGTCGAAGCAGATGAGGCTGAATACTATGGTGGGGGCGAAGCCTTGCAAGAGGTGGCCACCCCGGAAAACCTGGCGCTGACCGACGAGATCAAGCGCACCGTGTTTACCGCCATAGAAGCCTTGCCTGAAGACTTGAGAACGGCCATCACCCTTCGTGAACTGGAAGGGCTGAGCTACGAAGAGATTGCGGAGATCATGGATTGCCCTGTGGGTACGGTGAGATCCCGCATCTTCCGGGCGAGGGAAGCAATTGATAAGAAGCTGCAACCTCTGATCGAGAATTAAACTGGGGAAAGACAGGCAAACTTATGGCAAATAAAGAGCAACTCTCAGCCCTGATGGATGGTGACCTGAGTGACCTTGAGGTACTGAATGAGCTGGGAACGGATCCCGCTCTGCAAGATACCTGGGCTCGTTACCATCTGATCGGTGATGCCATGCGGGGCGACCTGCCGGTCAACCTGCAACTGGATCTCAGCGACAGCATCATGCTGGCGCTGGATGATGAACCCACCATTCTGGCTCCCAAGCCGGTACAGCCTGCTGCTCCTGCGGTGAAAACGGCTGGCAAGGTTCTGCCTCTGCTCCGTCGTTTCGGCCAGCAGGTGGGGCAATACGCCATCGCCGCCTCGGTCGCCGCCGCCGTCATCTTCGGGGTGCAGCAGTATCAAGGCCAGGATGGCATGCCTGCCAATCCCGTGCTCAACACCATACCGGTCGGCGGCAGTGCCACCCCGGTGAGTGTGCACTATTCACAAGATGGCAACCGTGCCGGCACTCGCCAGCAAGGGTTGAACGAGCAGCAGATGCAAGAGCAGCGCGAGCGAGTCAATGCCTTCCTGCGTGATCATCAGTTGCAACAACGTCTGCTGCAAGACAAGCAGATTCAGGAATAACGCATTTTTAGGGATCAGACCGTGCGCCAGTCCAGCCGTATCCTGCTGGCCTCTCTCCTGCTGATTTGTGCCAAGGCCTCGGCCGACGATCTGTCGGCCGAGGCCTTGTTGCAGCAGATGCAGAGTGCCGTTTCGCAACAGAATTTCGAGTTATCCATGGTCAAGGCCCGTCAGGGGCGCCTCGAACCCATTCGTATCAGCCACGGGGTGATCGATGGCAAGGAGGTCGCGCACCTGAGCTACCTCGATGGCAAGACGGTGGAATACCTGCAACGGCAGAATGAATTCACCTTCTTCGAAAATACCCACGAGCCCTACACCCTTAAGGGCGCCCGCTTCCCCGGGGTCTGGTCGACCCTGGTGAAGATGCCGCTGCCGCGAGTGATGGAGAGCTATGACCCCGTGCTGGCCGGTCGCAGCCGGGTCGCCGGTCTGGTGGCCCAGGTGGTGAGACTGGTGCCCAAGGAGGCTTACAAGTACGGTTTCGTGCTCTGGATTGACGAGCAGAGCCATCTGTTGCTGCGGGTCGACATGGTGGATCGGGAAGGCAATCTGGTGGAACAGGTGCTGGGTGTGGATCTGGACAGACAGCCGGCCCCCGCGCCCTGGCTGGTGACCCTGGCCAAGAGCAAGCTGCCGGACGCCCTGACGCTGGAAGATGCCTATCCGACTCCCCAGCAGACCCTGGCCTGGCACCTGACCTGGCTGCCGGCCGGCTTCAAGGTGCTCTCTCAAGACCGGCATCAGCTGGTCAGTACCAGCTTGCCGGTGGACTACATGATGCTGTCAGATGGACTGGTTGATCTCTCCGTCTATGTCGCCAGAGTTGACCCAAAACAGGCTGTTCGTCAGCAGCTTATTCGGCAGGGAGCGACTTCCCTGGTGAGTTATGTCAACGAAGTCGGGGTGGAGATCACGGTGGTGGGCGAGGTCCCGGCCGAGACCGCAAAACGCATCGCCGAATCGGTGCAGCCGCTGGCGCGCAACGAGGCGGTGCAATAAAGCTTCCCCCAAGATGCATCTATTGCGCTTGCCGCGGCGGGAAGGGCGTGTTCAGATTGGATAAATCCCTAGCTGTTAGTCTGGAGCCGTCAGGTGAGTAACATGAGTGAAGAGCTGGCGACCGTGGTGGCCATCGATGGCGCCTACGCCTGGGTGGAGTGCGAACGGCGCTCCGCCTGCAGCGGTTGCCATCAGCAGTCCAACTGCGGCACCGGCACGGTCGCCAAGGCATTCCCGATGAAATCCCAGCGGCTGAGGGTCAGCCTCACCGGCGAGGTGAGTGTCGGCCAGCAGATCCGCCTTGGCATCCCCCAGGCGAGCATCTTGCGCGGCGCGGCCTTGGTGTATGTGCTGCCGCTGTTCTGCCTGCTGCTCGGCGCCCTGCTCGGTCAGCTCTGGCTGGCTCCGCTGCTCTCGGCGGGGGAAGGGGTGACCATCCTCAGCTGCCTGCTGGGCGGCACAGTCGGTTTTTTACTGGTTCGTTACTTTTCGGCTCGGCTCGAGCAGGGGGAGTACGGTCCTCGCATGCTCGGTGTGGTGCTCAGTACCCGCCACCTCTCCTGACTGGCCCGACTCGATTTCGGGCCCTTTCATGCTCGGCATGGCGCTCGATGCCAGCCAGCACGCGTGATTGGCAAGGCGCTATTTCTGGTGCCCGTCGACTAAAGATTGGCCGTCGACCGGGTTATCCAGTAAAATCCTGCCCTCATATCCGACCCTAACTTAATTTTGAGTGATTCTTGCTCGATGAAACACATTCGTAACTTTTCGATTATTGCGCACATCGACCACGGTAAATCGACCCTGTCGGACCGTCTGATCCAGACTTGTGGCGGCCTGTCCGACCGCGAGATGCAGGCTCAGGTGCTGGACTCCATGGATCTGGAGCGCGAGCGCGGCATTACCATCAAAGCACAGAGTGTGACCCTGAACTACCAGGCACAAGACGGTAACACCTACCAGCTGAACTTTATCGACACCCCGGGCCACGTGGATTTCTCCTACGAGGTTTCCCGCTCCCTGGCGGCCTGTGAAGGGGCTCTGCTGGTGGTGGATGCCGGTCAGGGGGTTGAGGCACAGACTCTGGCCAACTGCTACACCGCCATGGAAATGGAGCTGGAAGTGGTGCCGATCCTGAACAAGATCGACCTGCCGGCCGCCGAGCCAGAGCGGGTTGCCGAAGAGATCGAAGACATCGTCGGCATCGATGCCATGGAAGCGGTGCGTTGCTCCGCCAAGACCGGCCTGGGTGTCGATCTGGTACTCGAAGAGATAGTGGCCCGCATCCCGGCGCCGGAAGGGGATCCCGATGCCCCGCTGCAGGCGCTGATCATCGACTCCTGGTTCGACTCCTACCTCGGCGTCGTCTCCCTGGTGCGGATCAAGAACGGCTCCCTCAAGAAGGGCGAGAAGCTCAAGGTCATGAGCACAGGCCAGGTGTGGGGCGTGGATCGCATCGGTATCTTCACCCCCAAGCAGGTGGATACCCAGGGCCTGGGTTGTGGCGAGGTAGGTTGGGTTGTCTGCGGCATCAAGGACATCCACGGCGCGCCGGTCGGGGATACCCTGACCCTGGCTAAGCACGGTGCCGACAAGCCGCTGGCGGGCTTCAAGAAGGTCAAGCCGCAGGTCTATGCGGGCCTGTTCCCCATCTCCAGCGACGACTACGAGTCCTTCCGTGACGCCCTGGAGAAGCTGTCTCTGAACGATGCCTCCCTGTTCTATGAACCGGAGAGTTCCACTGCGCTGGGCTTTGGCTTCCGCTGTGGCTTCCTCGGCATGCTGCACATGGAGATCATCCAGGAGCGGCTGGAGCGGGAATACGATCTGGATCTCATCACCACAGCCCCGACCGTGGTCTACCAGATCGAGCTGAACAACGGCGAGACCATCCATATCGATAGTCCGTCCGCCATGCCTGCGGTGAACAACATCAAGGAGATGCGCGAGCCCATCGCCGAGTGCAACATCCTGCTGCCGCAGGAGTACATGGGCAACGTCATCACCCTGTGCATCGAGAAGCGTGGCGTGCAGACCAACATGGTCTACCACGGCAAGCAGGTGGCGCTGACCTACGAGATCCCGATGGCGGAAGTGGTGCTCGATTTCTTCGACCGCCTGAAATCCACCAGCCGTGGCTACGCCTCCCTGGATTACGGCTTCAAGCGCTTCGAGACCTCCGACATGGTGCGTCTGGACATCATGATCAACGGTGAACGGGTCGATGCCCTCGCCATCATCACCCACAAGGAGAACGCCCAGTACCGCGGTCGCCAGGTGGTGGAGAAGATGCGTGAGCTGATCCCGCGCCAGATGTTCGACATCGCGATTCAGGCTTCTATCGGCAACCAGATCATCGCCCGCAGCACGGTCAAGGCCCTGCGCAAGGACGTGACCGCCAAGTGCTACGGCGGTGACGTGAGCCGGAAGAAGAAGCTCTTGAACAAGCAGAAAGAAGGTAAGAAGCGGATGAAGTCCCTCGGCCGTGTCGACGTGCCGCAGGAAGCCTTCCTCGCGATTCTCCACGTAGGCAAGGACTAATCGATGGCAAGCACCTTTTCCCTGATCCTGGTCGTCGTCACCGTACTGACCGGCATTATCTGGACCGTCGACAAGCTGGTCTGGTCCAAGCAACGGGCGGCCAAGGTGGCCGCCGCGCGTGCCAACGCCGGTGGCGCGGTCGACGAGAAGATCCTGGCCAAGGTCGCCCAGACGCCGGTCTGGATTGAACAGACCGGCGGTGTCTTCCCGGTCATCGCCCTGGTGCTGATCCTGCGCTCCTTCATCTTCGAGCCGTTCCAGATCCCGTCAGGCTCCATGATGCCGACCCTGCTGGTGGGTGACTTCATCCTGGTGGAGAAGTTTGCCTACGGCCTGCGCGATCCCGTGACCAACACCAAGTTCCTCGAGACCGGCGAGCCGGCGCGGGGCGATGTGGTGGTGTTCAAGTATCCGCTGGATACCCGGGTGGATTACATCAAGCGGGTGGTAGGCATGCCGGGGGATCGGGTCATCTATCGCAACAAGGAGCTGATGATCCGGCCCAAGTGCGATGAGCAGGCAGGGAAAACGTGCCCGGGCTTCAAGAAGCTCGACGTCAAGTTTGAACAAAGGGGCGAATTCAGCCAGATGGGGATCCCGCTGGATCGGTACACCGAGCAACTGGGCAGCGTCTCTCACGAGACACTGCGCAACCCCCTGATGCCCGACCTGGTGGATCGTTACTACCGCCAGCCGGGTACCTATCCCGACGAGTGGGTGGTGCCGGAAGGCCACTACTTCGTGATGGGCGACAACCGCGACAACAGTACCGACAGCCGATTCTGGGGCTTCGTGCCCGAGCAGAACCTGGTGGGCAAAGCGGTCGCCATCTGGATCAGTTTCGAATTTGAGCGCGAGGAGGGCTCCATGCTGCCAAGCTGGGTGCCGACCGGTGTGCGCTTCAACCGCATTGGCGGAATCAAGTAAATGAATATCAAGATGAACAGACTGCAGTCCCGTCTCGGTCATGTCTTTCAGGATCCAGAACGACTGACCCGGGCGCTGACTCACCGCAGCGCCGGTTCCCGTCACAATGAGCGACTGGAATTCCTGGGAGACTCCATCCTGAGTCTGGTGATTGCCGATGACCTGTTCCACCGCTTCCCGCAAGCGGCGGAAGGGGATCTCAGCCGGATGCGCGCCACCCTGGTGCGCGAGAAGACCTTGGCCGAACTTGGCCGGGAGTTTGACCTCGGGGATCACCTGATCCTGGGGCCGGGTGAACTGAAAAGCGGTGGTTTTCGCCGCGAGTCGATCCTGGCCGACACGGTCGAGGCGGTGATCGGCGCCATCTATCTGGATACCAATCTGGAGACGGTGCGGACCCTGTTGCTTAGCTGGTACGCCAGCCGCCTGGAGGAGATCAAGCCAGGCATAGAGCAGAAGGATCCCAAGACCCGGCTGCAGGAAGTTTTGCAGGGAAGCCGTAAATCCCTGCCGACCTACACAGTGACCAACGTCAAGGGCGAAGCCCACAACCAGGAGTTCACCGTCCAGTGTGACGTGGATGGCCTGGATGGTCCGCTGGTCGGAGTCGGCACCAGCCGCCGCAAGGCCGAACAGGCCGCGGCGCAGCAAGCATTGGAAAGACTGTCGTGACTGCTATTGATGCAAGAGGCCGCGGTCTTTCAACACAACAAGCATTGGAAAGATTGTCATGACAGATACCACCTATTGCGGCTTTGTCGCCATCGTGGGCCGCCCCAACGTGGGCAAGTCCACCCTGCTCAACAAGCTGCTCGGCCAGAAGGTCAGCATCACCTCGAAGAAACCCCAGACCACCCGTCACCGGATCCTGGGGATTGATACCGAGGAGAACTATCAGACCATCTATGTGGATACCCCGGGCCTGCACATCGAAGAGAAGCGTGCCATCAACCGCCTGATGAACCGTGCCGCCACCAGCTCCCTCGGGGACGTGGCCATGGTGGTATTCATGGTGGACGGGACCCACTGGACCAAGGACGACGAGATGGTGCTCGGCAAGTTGCGCCACCTCAAGTGCCCCGTGGTGCTGGCAGTCAACAAGATAGACAACGTCAAGGAGAAGGAAGATCTGCTCCCCCACCTGGAGTGGCTCGGTCAGCAGATGAACTTCGCCCACATCCTGCCCATCAGCGCCGAGAAGGGCACCAACGTGGAGAAGATCCGCGAGTGGGCCAAGGACCTGCTGCCGGAAAACGTCCACTTCTTCCCGGAAGATTACGTGACCGACCGCTCCTCCCGCTTCATGGCCTCCGAGATCATCCGCGAGAAGCTGATGCGTTTCACCGGTGAGGAACTGCCCTACTCGGTGACCGTGGAGATCGAGCGCTTCAAGGTGGAAGAGAACGGTCTGTACCACATCCATGGCCTGATCCTGGTGGAGCGCGATGGCCAGAAGAAGATGGTCATCGGCAACAAGGGTGAGAAGATCAAGACGATCGGCACAGAGGCGCGCCTCGACATGGAGCGTCTGTTCCAGAACAAGGTGCACCTGGAGCTGTGGGTCAAGGTCAAGTCCGGCTGGGCCGATGACGAGCGCGCCCTGCGTAGTCTCGGTTACGGCGATGACTAAGAACCTGTGCACGCGCTTACTGCGAGGCCATGATCAAGGCTCATGTGCTGCTCGGAATCCTCACGTATATGTATACGCTCCGGTTCCTGCGCAGCTCTTTACCTTGCTGACGGCCTCTCGTGACTGCGCGTGGACAGGTGAGGTAATGGTGGATTGCTGAGTCCGGCTTTCGTCATCCATAGTCGGCCCTATCGGGAGACCAGCCAGCTGGTCGAGGTATTCACCCAGGATAGTGGCCGATTTACCCTGGTGGCTCGCGGTTCTCGCGGGCCACGCTCCTCTCTGAAGGGGCTGCTGCAACCCTTCTCCCTGCTCACCATCGCCTGGCGCGGCAAGGGGGATCTCAAGAACCTCACCCAAGTGGAGTGCCCGGATCACTCCTTGCGGCTCGGCGGCGATCGGCTGTTCTACGGCCTCTATCTCAACGAGCTGGTCTACTACCTGCTCGAAGCCCATACCCCCTTCCCCGAGGTGTTTGACGCCTATGCCCGTGCCATCATGGCCCTGGCGGATGGCGAGACCCCGGAGCTGCCCCTGCGCCGCTTCGAGTTCCTGCTGCTGCAGGCGCTCGGCTATGCGGTGGACTTCGAATACGCCGCCGACGACGAGTCCCCGATCCAGCCAACCCTGCTGTATGGCTTCGAGCGGGAGCTCGGCTTTGTCGCTTGCGAGCGGGCGCCGGATCCCCGTACCCTGTTCCTCGGCGCCCACCTGCTGGCCTTCGCCGAGGGGCGCTTCGACACACCCCCCTTGCTGCAGGCGGCCAAGCGTTTCAGCCGGCTGGCGCTGCAACCCTATCTCGGCAAGCGGCAATTAAAAAGCCGGGAGCTGTTTTTAAAGCGAAGAGCGAGCACATGAGGCTGACATCGGCTGGCGCTGCAACCTCTCATGTCTCGGCAAACGCCAGTTGAAGAGCCGGGAGCTGTTTCTGAAGCGCAGAGGCAGTGTTTCAGGCTTATTTATATTGATTTTGTGGTCGCTTACGTATGTAAAGTGATCAATTTAAGCACATAACACTGCCACCTGAGTGCCCATATCGGCAGGTGGCGGCCCATGGACAGTCGAGGTCGGCGTCGTTGCCGGCCCGAACAGATGAACTGTATCAAGGAGTAAGCAATGAGCGAGATCTACCTGGGTGTGAACATCGACCATATCGCCACCCTGCGCAATGCCCGCGGCACCCAGTACCCGGATCCGGTACAGGCCGCCTTCGTGGCCGAGCAGGCCGGTGCCGATGGCATCACGGTGCACCTGCGGGAAGATCGCCGCCACATCACGGATCGCGATGTCGAGATCCTGCGCCAGACCATCCAGACCAGGATGAACCTGGAGATGGCGGTGACCGAGGAGATGATCGGCATCGCCTGCCGCATCCAGCCCCAGTTCGTTTGCCTGGTGCCGGAGAAGCGCACCGAGGTGACCACTGAGGGCGGTCTGGACGTGGCCGGTCAGCTCGCCAAGGTGACCGATGCGGTGACCCGTCTGGCCGCCGTCGGTGCCCAGGTGTCCCTGTTTATCGATGCGGATCCGCTGCAGATCGACGCTGCCGCCGAGAGTGGCGCCCCCTTCATCGAGATCCACACCGGCCGCTACGCCGATGCCACCACGGATGCGGAGCGCAACGCCGAGTTCAAGCGCATCGCCGCCGGTGCCTCCTATGCCGCCGGCAAGGGCTTGAAGGTCAACGCCGGTCACGGCCTGCACTATCACAACGTCAAGGCCATCGCCGCCATCCCCGAGCTGTATGAGCTCAACATCGGCCATGCCATCATAGGCCGCGCCGCCTTCGACGGCCTGGCCAAGGCGGTCAGCGACATGCGTCTGCTGATGCAGGAAGCCCGTCAGGGGATCTGATGCCTGTTCGCAGGTTGAGACAAACAAGGGACGCCGCGGCGTCCCTTGTTGTTTTCAGTGCCGGGATTCAGGCAGTCGGGAAGTAGCGCTTGAGCCATACCATCAGATATATCCACTGGCGGTTAGCATCCGGCTCACCGCAGGCGATGGCGATTCAGGGGGTCAGGAAGTAAGGTTCCAGCAGCGCTATCAGGCATATCCGCTGGCACTCGGCATCTGGCTTGTTGCAGGTGAGGGTGGGAATGGGGTGATTAAGAGTTCGGGAAGTAACGCTCCAGCAGTGCCATCAAGATGGCCTGGCACTCGGCGTCCGGTTCGCCAGTGACGAGGGCGGGGCGAAAATGGAGCTGGAAGGCGCGCAGTACGGCGTGGCTCTGCTCATCCCAGTCGCCGCTGGGCGCAATGCCATAGCCGTAGCGGGCGAGCTGCTGCTGCCACTGGCGAGCATCCCAGACGGGCAGAGACTGACGCAGGGCCGCGGCCCTGGCCTCGTCCGGCCAGGCGCCGACGCCGTAGTCCAGGGCGAGTTCACGCCAGGGGAAGAGGGGCCCCGGATCCTGCTTGCGCTCGGGGGCTATGTCGCTGTGGGCCAGCACCTGGGTCGGCGGTATCTGGTAGCGCTGTACCAGAGATTGGCTCAGCGCCCCTATGGCGGCTATCTGGGCCCGGGTGAAGGGCTGCCAGTGGCGCAGGTGGGCGGGGAGGTCGGCTTCCTTCTCGTCGTACCCCAGATTCACTATCTCTATGCCGAGCGAGCTGGCGTTGAGCCCGGCATATTGATGCCAGCGGCTGCGACCGGCGTGCCAGGCACGCTGGCTGTCCGGCACCAGTTGATAGACGGGCAGCGGGCTCTGGTCGGTATCGCGGGGGATCAGATAGTGGGCGCTCACCTTGTGCTGGGGCTCGGTCAGCAGGCGCAGGGAGTGGGCATCATTTTCGTCGGTGTAGTGCAGGATCAGGAAGGCGATGCGCTCATTCTGATTGGCGCTGACATGGCGGGTATCAAGACGGTAGGGGGTGGGCTGACAGGCGGTCAGCAGCAGAACCAGCAGCCAGAACGACCAGCGCAGCTCACCGGCCATCCTGATGCGGGCTGACGGTGAGCGGCGCTGGTCCATGGCTCAGGCGCGATGCTTGGCGGTGAGGCCGATCAGGAAGTTGCGCAGGATCTGATCCCCGCAATCCTGATAGTGCTTGTGATCCTTGGAGCGGAACAGGGCGCTGAGCTCGGACTTGGAGAGGTTGAAGTTGGCGAGCTTGAGGGTGCCCAGCATGTCTTCTTCCTTGTAGTTCAGGCCGATACGCAGCTTGCGCAGGATCAGGTTGTTGTTGATCCGGTTCGGGATCACCTGGGCCGGTGCGTCTTCACGCACGCCACGGCGCGCAATGATGAAGCCGTCGAGGAACTGGCTGAGGGCCGCGTCCGGGCAGGCCACAAAGCCCGCCTCTTGCTCTTGCCCATCCTCTGCCTCTTTCAGCAGCCAGCTGTGCAGCTGGGCGTGGGTGACGGTCAGGTTGCCCTTGGCAAACATGTCGACCATCTGATCGTTGCTGATGGTGAGGGCGTAGCGCAGACGGCGCAGAATATCGTTGTTGGTCATGCTGACTCCTGTAGAAACGGCGCAACTTTACCATTTACCGGACTTTTCGTCAGAAAATCGCGTCAGAAAAAGCGGGTCGGCCCGCGCAGTCTCCAAAGACGAAAGGTCATGGGCCCACACCGGCTGACTCACTATTTTATGTCAAAGCCCCTCAACTCAGGTAGCGAGGGGCCTCCTGGCGCACCTGCTCCAGCGCATCTTGCAACTCCAGCAGCTCGGGCTCCAGCTCGCTCACCGGCACGCCGTCGCGCAGTTGCTGCTCCAGCTGGGAGAGCAGGCGCTGCAGGCCGGGAACGCCTGAATAGGCGCAGCCGCCGTTGAGGCGATGGAGCTGGGCCAGCACCTCGGCATCGTCGGCCTCACCCGCCAGCGCCGCCTCCAGCAATGGCTCCACCTCATCGAAGCTGGCCAGCAGCATGCGCAGCATCTCCTGGGCCAGCTCCGTCTTGCCGGCGGCCTGGCGCACGGCGAGGGACCAGTCTATCTGCTGATCGCCGTGGCTCTGGTGGCGACGATGGGCGAAGTCGGTGATGAGCTGGGCCAGCATGCTCTCGTCGATGGGCTTGGCCAGATAGTCATCCATGCCTTGGCGGATCAGGCGCTCCCGCTCACCCGGGATGGCGTGGGCGGTGACCGCGACTATGGGGGTCTCGGTGTTGAGGGAGCTGCGCCGGATCGCCTGGGTCGCGCTGATGCCATCCATGATCGGCATCTGTATATCCATGAAGATGATGTCGAACGGCTGGCTCTGGGCCAGGCTGACCGCCTCCTTGCCGTTCTTGCACACCACCACCTGGCTCACCATCTCCTTGAGCATGGCGGCGATGAGCTTGAGGTTGGCGGCATTGTCATCCACCGCCAGCACCTTGACCTGCTGCACCTGGCGCTGGGTCGGCGCGGGCAGCGGCAGGCTCTTGGTCGCCTCGGGAGAGAGCAGGGCATGCAGCAGCTTGCGATGGTTGATGGGTTTGGAGAGGCAATGCTGGGCACCGTGGGCCTGCATGGCGTCATACAGGGCGGGCTCGTGGCTGCTGAGTACCACGATCGTGTTCTGCTGACCACTCAGGCCGTCGAGGCGGGTTATCACCTGTTGCGGCGTGTGCAGTGTGCTGCTGCCGATGATCACCATGTCCTGGCTGCTCATCTCGGGCCACTCGTCCTCGGCGGCGAGGGAGTGCACATCCAGCTGCCACTCGACCAGCAGGGTGTGCAGAGAGGCGTGGGCGAAGGGATCCGGCTCCAGCAGCCAGACTCGCTTGCCCTGGATCCTGTCTAGCGGCAACCGGTCGGTCTGGGGCAGGGGGGAGATGTCGAGCTCCAGGTTGAAGGAGAAGACAGAGCCCTTGCCGAGCTCGGATTCGAAGCGGATCTGGCCCCCCATCTGCTGCACCAGCTTCTGGGTGATGACGAGGCCAAGGCCAGTGCCGCCGTAGCGGCGGGAGATGGATGAATCGGCCTGGTTGAAGGCCTGGAACAGCTGGCGCTGCTGCTCCTCCGAGATGCCGATACCGGTGTCGCGGATCAGCACCTTGAGCCGCACCTTCTTGCCGCTGTAGTGACCCGTGCTGCCATCGAGCTGCTCGATGCGCACGTCCACGTTGCCGCGCTCGGTGAACTTGATGGCGTTGCCGGTGAGGTTGGTCAGCACCTGTTGCAGACGCATGGGATCGCCGGTGAGGTAGTCAGGCACCGCTGCATCCACCTGCAAGGAGAGCTCCAGCTGCTTGTCGTGGGCGCTCGGGCCCAGCAGGTGCATGGTCTCGTTCAGGGTGTCGCGCAGGCTGAAGGGGATGTGCTCCAGCTGCAGCTTGCCCGCTTCGAGTTTCGAAAAATCGAGGATGTCGTTGATGATGCCGAGCAGGTTGCGGGCCGATTTCTCTATGGTCTGCATGTAGTCGGTCTGACTCGGGGTCAGGCTGGTCTTGAGCAGCTGGCGGGTGAAACCGATGACGCCATTGAGCGGGGTGCGCAGCTCGTGGGACATGTTGGCCAGGAACTCGGACTTGACCCGTGCCGCCTCCTGGGCCCGTTTCTTCGCCATGTCGAGCTCGACGTTCTGGATCTCTATCTGTTCCAGGGTCTCGCGCAAGTCGGAGGTGGCCTGATCTATGTTCTGCTGCATCTCCTCATGGTATTCGGAGAGCGCCTTGGCCATGGCGTTGATGCCGTTTTTCAGCATGTCCAGCTCGCCGGTGAGCTGACCGCTGACCCGGGTATCGAGCCGCCCCTCCCTGATCCTGTGCACCGCTTGCACCATATCGGTGATGGGCTGGGTCACGCTCTTGACCAGCCTGAAGCCGAACAGGGTACTGATGGCCAGCCCGATGAGCACCATGATCACCGCGAAGAAGGCGTCCCGGTATTGCAGGACTATGGCCCTGTCGGTAGCGAGCTGCATGGAGATGTAGCCGATCACCGGCGGCTCCAGATCGCTTGGCAGCGGGAAGCCATCCAGGCTGGTCTCGGCCTGGATCGGGGTGCGCAATATGATGTCATCGCCGTTGAAGGAGACGCTGGTCAGGGCCGGAATGGCGCTACCGTCGGGCAGGCGCAGCTGGCCGAAGTCCCTGTGGTAGTTGGAGGTGACAAACAGCTGGTTGTCCTGGGTGAAGACGGCGATGGACTTGATGAAGGGGGAATTCTTGCGATGGGTGAGCCCGATCAGCCGCTTGAGGGACTCGCGACTGTGCTGGGTCATGCCGTATTCACTGGCGATCGCCAGGGGCTCTATGATGTTGATGCCCTGATCGATCAGGCTGCTTTCCAGCTGATGATAACGGTGGAAGGTAAAATAACCGGCTATCAGCCCGCCGATGATCAGGGTGGGCAAGATGGTGAAGGCCAGCACCCTGGCTCTGAGACCATATCTGGTCATGCTAATAAACCACCGACGATAAGGGTTGGCATTAAGGTGAAGGTCATTGCAGGGCGGCCCTCAGACCGTATTTGGTCATACTATTATTCTTGTGGGACAATGGCCTGCTGCAGATTCCACAATCATGACATAGCCACCTATAGGCACCAAGTTTTATGGCCCAGTTTTTCAAGCCCCAAAAGAAATCCACCCAGCCCCAACGTATTGAATTTACGATAGACAGTCTGGATCACCACTGTGTCGGCATCGGCCGTCATCAGGGCAAGGCCATCTTCGTCGAGGGGGCGCTGCCCGGTGAGCGCGTCAAGGTCCGCATCGTCGATGACAAGAAGCAATATGCCCACGGCGCCCTGCAACAGATAGTGACCCCGGCGGCCAATCGCATCGCCCCTTTCTGTGCCCATTATCGTGAGTGCGGCGGTTGCAGCGCCCAGCACCTCTCAGAAGCGGATCAGCAGGCCGCCAAGGAGGCCGGGCTGGTCAGCCTGTTCGAGCGCCTCGGCCAGATCAAGGCTCCGACCCTCGAACCCGTGCTGACCGGCGAGTCTCGCTCTTACCGCCGGGTCTGCCGTCTGGCCATCAAGTTTGACAAGAACGGCCGCTGTACCCGGGTCGGCTTTCGCCGTCGCCAGTCCAATGACCTGGTGGAGATCACCGGCTGCCCCGTGCTGGCCGAGCCGCTCTCTGCCCTCATCAATCCGCTGCGCGACTGTCTCAATCGCCTCAAGAGCCAGCGTGAGCTGGGCCATGCCGAGTTAATTCAGGCCGAGCAGGGCATCATGATGCTGCTGCGCCACACCGGCCGTCCGAACGAGACGGACAGGGCCATGCTGGTGGAGTTTGCACAAGCGCAGGGCATCGATCTCTACCTGCAGGCCGCCGACGAGCAGATTGAGCCCCTGCACCAGCAATTCCAGCCGAGCTATTCACTCGATGGCCTGTCTCTTGCATTCGCCCCCGGGGACTTCATTCAGGTCAACGGCCCCATCAACCAGAGCATGGTGGCCCAGGCGCTCTCCTGGCTCGGTGCGACCAAGGATGACAAGGTGCTGGATCTGTTCTGCGGCATCGGCAACTTCACCCTGCCGCTGGCCCGGGAGGCCCGCGAGGTGGTGGGGGTCGAGGGGGATCTCGCCATGGTAGCCCGTGCGGAAGAGAACGCCCGTCGCAATGGCATCGATAACGCCCGTTTCTACAAGGCGGACTTGAGCGGTGACATCGTCGGTATGTCCTGGGCAAGGGAAGGCTTCGATCTGGTGCTGCTGGATCCGGCCAGACCCGGCGCCCTGGAGGTGATGGGCCACGTGGCGGCACTTTCCCCGAAACGGGTGGTCTATGTCTCCTGTAACCCGGTCACCCTGGCCAGGGACAGCCAGGTGCTGGTGAAGAGCGGCTACCGGTTGACCCGGTTGGGCATGCTGGACATGTTCCCTCACACCGGTCATCTGGAGTCCATGGCGCTGTTTGAACGGGCGTGATCAGGCTGTGCCTGATGGGGTGGGAGCTGGTCATTTCTCTCACGCATCCGGCACACGGCACACTGTCTGGAGAGGCATGATTGGGGTAATCTAGATCGTCGAAAATGGGATGGATGTGCGGGGGCTCCCTGTCGCCTTGAACGGTGGCATGCCTTGAAAAGTCCCGAGTCTATCCCCATTTGAGGCAGTCATCAGCAGATGAGGGGCACAGGGAGCACAGGCTCCGGCCCCCCACTTTTAAGGATTGATACCATGGTTGCGGTGCGCGATATTCATTTGAAAGACAATTTCACTCTGGAAGAGTGGGTCAACTCACTCGGTTTGAGTGAGAGTGACAAGAATCAGCTGCGAACCGTATACCAGTTTTGCCTGACCCTCGGCGACGAGGCGCTCACCAGCCGTCTGCTGGTGCGTGGCGTCGAGATGGTGGGTATCCTGCTGATGCTCAGCATGGATCTCGCCACCCTCAAGGCTGCCATCCTCTACCCCTTCGTCGAAGCGGGTCTCATCCCTCAGGAGAAGGTGAACGAGGACTTCGGTCCCAAGATCGCCAAGCTGGTGGAAGGGGTGCTGGAGATGGAGGCCATCCGCTCCCTGCAGACCCTGCACCGCAGCGAGACCTCGCCGGAGCAGGTGGACAACGTGCGCCGCATGCTGCTCGCCATGGTGGAAGATGTGCGCGCCGTGGTGATCAAGCTGGCGGAGCGGATCGCCTGCCTGCGGGAGGCGAAGAAGGCGGATGAAGAGACCCGGGTGCTGATGGCCCAGGAGATCACCAACATCTATGCCCCGCTCGCCAACCGGCTCGGTATCGGTCAGCTCAAATGGGAGCTCGAAGATCTCGCCTTCCGTTACCTGCACCCGGACACCTACAAGCAGATCGCCAAGCAACTCGACGAGAAACGCCTCGATCGGGAACGCTACATCCGCGAATTCGTGCAGACCCTGCGCGATGCGCTGGCCGAGGCCGGGGTCGAGGCCGAAGTCTATGGCCGCCCGAAACACATCTACAGCATCTGGCGCAAGATGCAGAAAAAACACCTCGAGTTCAACGAGCTGTTCGATGTGCGTGCGGTGCGAGTGGTGACCAAGCGGCTGCAGGATTGCTACGCGGCGCTTGGCATAGTGCACACCCATTTCCACCATATTCCCCGCGAGTTCGACGACTATGTCGCCAATCCCAAGCCGAACGGCTACCAGTCCATCCATACAGTCGTGGTGGGGGAAGAAGGCAAGACGGTCGAGATCCAGATCCGTACCGATCAGATGCATCAGGACGCGGAGCTCGGTGTCGCCGCCCACTGGCGCTACAAGGAAGGGGCCCAGGCTGCCGCCAAGACCAGCACCTTCGAGGACAAGATCGAGTGGCTGCGCAAGCTCCTCGCCTGGCAGGAGGATCTGTCGGAAAGTGGCTCCCTGTTGGACGATCTGCGCAGTCAGGTGTTCGAGGACAGGGTTTATGTCTTCACTCCCAAGGGGGATGTGATCGATCTGCCTGCCGGCGCCACGCCGCTCGACTTCGCCTATCACGTGCACAGCATGATCGGCCACCGCTGCATCGGCACCAAGGTGGATGGTCGCATCGTGCCCTTCACCTATACCCTGCAGACCGGTGATCAGGTGGAGGTCATCACCCAGAAGGAGCCGAACCCGAGCCGCGACTGGATGAACCCGAACGCCGGCTTCCTGCGTTCCAGCCGGGCGCGGGCCAAGGTGGCGACCTGGTTCAGAAAACTGGATCGGGACAAGAACATAGCCGCCGGCAAGGAGCTGCTGGAAAAAGAACTGGACCGCCACAACCTGACCCTCTCCAAGGTGGACAAGGTGGTGCTGGAGCGCTTCCATGCGGAGGAGCTGGAGGACCTGCTGGCCGGCATCGGCAGCGGCGACATCCGCATCAACCAGCTGCTCAACTACCTGGACACCCGCTACAACAAGCCGACGGCGGAGGAAGAGGATCGCCGCCTGTTGGAGAAGCTGGAGCAGAAGGCCAACGTGCCGTTCCGCCCCAAGCCCAAGGATCACATAGTGGTGGAAGGGGTCGGCAATCTGATGACCCACATCGCCCGCTGCTGCCAGCCCATCCCGGGGGACAGCATCCAAGGCTTCATCACCATGGGTCGCGGCGTCTCCATCCACAGGGACGATTGCGAACAACTCAAAGAGCTGTCTCGCCGCAACCCGGAGCGGCTGATCGAGGCGGTCTGGGGGGAGAACTACTCCGGCGGCTACGGCCTCACCATCCGCATCCTCTCCAACGACAGATCCGGCCTGCTGCGTGACATCACCACCGTGCTCGCCAACGAGAAGATCAACGTGATGGGGGTGCGTTCACGCTCCAATGTGCGCGAGCAGACCGCCGAGATCGACATGGAGCTGGAGATCTACAACATCAACGCCTTCAACCGGGCGCTCGCCAAGCTCAGTCAGCTCAACGACGTGATCAGCGCCAAGCGCCTGTGATATCAACCGACCGGCCCCTGTGGCCGGTTGTTCTTTGCCCCTTTGATGAAGTGAACCGCTTATGTCCCCACGTTACGACTTGCCCCAACTACTCGACATGATATGAGCGGTCTGCGTTGCTGATGATTGTTCCGACCCTTTTTAACAAATCAGAGTGAAAATGCCATGCGCCAACATTACGACCTGCCTCAGTTGCTCGACATCATGGCTCAATTGCGCTCCCCGGACGGGGGTTGCCCCTGGGATCTGAAACAGAGCTTCCAGACCATAGTGCCCCATACCCTGGAGGAGGCCTACGAGGTCGCCGATGCCATCGAAACCCAGGATTGGGACGGATTGAAGGGTGAACTCGGGGATCTGCTGTTCCAGGTGGTGTTCTACGCCCAGCTCGGCAAGGAGCAGGGGCTGTTCGATTTCGCCGACATCGTCGATACCGTGAGCGAGAAGCTCATTCGCCGTCATCCCCATGTCTTCTCCGACGCCGACCTCGGCGACGAGCAGGCGGTCAAGGTGAACTGGGAGGCCGAAAAGGCCAAGGAGCGGGCGGCGCTGGACAAAGAGAGCGTGCTGGACGATATCCCGCTGGCGCTGCCGGCCCTGACCCGGGCCGCCAAGATCCAGAAGCGCTGCGCCACGGTCGGTTTCGACTGGAAGACACTCGGCCCCGTGGTGGACAAGATCCACGAGGAGATCGAAGAGGTGATGGAAGAGGCACTGATGGTGGATGTGGACGAGGCGCGGGTGAGCGACGAGCTCGGCGATCTGCTGTTTGCCACCGTCAACCTGGTGCGCCATCTGGGCAAGGATCCCGAGCAGGTACTGCGGGCCGCGAACGGGAAGTTCGAGCGTCGTTTTCGACAGGTTGAGCAGTTTATTGCCGCGGAAGGCTTGAAAATGACCGATTGCACCCTGGAGAAGCTCGACGCCGCCTGGGACAAGGCCAAGGAAACCGAACAAAGTTGATTTGGCGCAAGACGAGGGGGCGGGGAGCCTGATAGATTTTTGTTCATTGTTTGGGAGAGGGGGTTTTGGTATACTGTTTCCCCGTCCTGCTTCATCCCCGAAGCACCCCTTAAAATTCCCTAAACTTCTTTCAGGTTCAGCATGACGACAAAATATATTTTTGTAACTGGTGGCGTTGTTTCATCCCTCGGCAAAGGCATTGCCGCAGCTTCTCTGGCAGCCATTCTGGAAGCCCGTGGTCTGGATGTGACCATCATGAAACTGGACCCCTATATCAACGTGGATCCGGGCACCATGAGCCCGACCCAGCATGGTGAAGTGTTCGTAACCGAGGACGGGGCCGAGACCGATCTGGATCTGGGCCATTACGAGCGTTTCATCCGCACCAAGATGACCCGTCGCAACAACTTCACCACCGGCCGCATCTATGCCGACGTGCTGCGCAAAGAGCGTCGTGGTGACTACCTGGGCGCCACCATCCAGGTGATCCCGCACATCACCAACGCCATCAAGGAGCGGGTGATTGCCGGTGCCGAAGGCCATCAGGTGGCCATCGTCGAAGTGGGCGGTACCGTGGGCGATATCGAGTCCCTGCCG
Organism: Aeromonas lusitana; assembly: GCF_002812985.1. Lineage (GTDB taxonomy): Bacteria > Pseudomonadota > Gammaproteobacteria > Enterobacterales > Aeromonadaceae > Aeromonas > Aeromonas lusitana. The sequence goes on along the minus strand of NZ_PGCP01000041.1, from coordinate 25,132 downwards.
TTCCTCGAAGCCATTCGTCAGCTGGCCGCCGAAGTGAGCCGCGACAATGCCATGTTCATGCACCTGACTCTGGTGCCTTACCTGGCCGCCGCCGGCGAGGTGAAGACCAAGCCGACCCAGCACTCCGTTAAAGAGCTGCTCTCCATCGGGATCCAGCCGGACGTGCTGATCTGCCGCTCCGATCGTGCCATTCCGGCCAATGAGCGCGCCAAGATCGCCCTGTTCTGCAACGTGCCCGAGCGCGCCGTCATCTCCATGAAGGACGTCGACTCCATCTACAAGATCCCGGCCCTGCTGAAGTCCCAGAATCTGGATGACTACTTCATCGCCCGTTTCGGTCTGGAGTGCAAAGAAGCCGACTTGTCCGAGTGGGAACAGGTGGTCTACGAAGAGGCCAACCCGACCGCGGAAGTGACCATCGGCATGGTGGGCAAGTATGTCTCCCTGCCGGATGCCTACAAGTCCGTCAACGAGGCCCTCAAGCACGGTGGTTTGAAGACCCGTCTGTCCGTCAACATCAAGTTCATCGACTCCCAGGACATCGAGACCCGTGGCGCCGAGCTGCTGGAAGGTCTGGATGCAATCCTGGTGCCGGGTGGCTTCGGTGAGCGCGGCGTGGAAGGCAAGATCCTGGCCGCCCAGTACGCCCGTGAGAACAAGATCCCCTACCTGGGTATCTGCCTCGGCATGCAGGTCGCCATGATCGAGTTCGCTCGCAACGTGGCTGGCATGACTGGCGCTCACTCCTCCGAATTCAAGAAAGATTGCGCCTACCCCGTCGTTGGCCTCATCACCGAGTGGGTGGATGAAGAAGGCAACGTCGAGACCCGTACCGAGAAATCCGATCTGGGCGGCACCATGCGTCTTGGCTCCCAGCTCTGCCACCTGGTGGAAGGCTCCAAGGTTCGCCAGATGTACGGCAGCCCGACCATTTATGAGCGTCACCGTCACCGCTATGAGGTGAACAACAAGCTGCTGCCGCAAATTGAAGCGGCCGGCCTGAAGGTGACCGGTCTCTCCGCCGACAAGAAATTGGTGGAAATTATCGAGATTCCGGATCACCCTTGGTTTGTAGCGGCGCAGTTCCACCCGGAGTTCACCTCGACTCCCCGTGATGGACACGCCCTGTTTGCTGGCTTCGTGAAGGCAGCCGGTGAGTATCAGAAGCGTAATCTGAAATAATTGAAAATAAATGCGGTTGAGGCTCTGTGCCACAGCCGCTTTTTTTGGCATATTTTTGTTGTTTTTTTACGAAACCTGAGGAAATACACATGTCCAAGATCGTTAAAGTGATCGGTCGTGAAATCATCGACTCCCGTGGTAACCCGACCGTTGAGGCCGAAGTTCATCTGGAAGGTGGTTTTGTTGGTATGGCAGCTGCTCCGTCTGGCGCGTCCACCGGTTCCCGCGAAGCGCTGGAACTGCGTGACGGCGACAAGAGCCGTTTCCTGGGTAAAGGCGTACTGAAAGCCATTGCCGCCGTCAACGGCCCGATCGCCCAAGCGCTGCTGGGTAAAGATGCCAAGGATCAAGCCACTCTGGACCAGATCATGATCGATCTGGACGGTACCGAGAACAAATCCAAGTTTGGCGCCAACGCCATCCTGGCCGTGTCTCTGGCTGCTGCCAAGGCTGCTGCTGCCTCCAAGGGCCTGCCGCTGTACGCTCACATCGCCGAGCTGAACGGTACCCCGGGTGTGTACTCCATGCCGCTGCCCATGATGAACATCATCAACGGTGGTGAGCACGCCGACAACAACGTCGACATCCAGGAGTTCATGATCCAGCCGGTTGGCGCCAAGACTCTGAAAGAAGCCATCCGCATGGGTGCCGAAGTGTTCCACAACCTGGCCAAGGTACTGAAGTCCAAGGGCTACGCTACCGCCGTTGGTGACGAAGGTGGCTTCGCGCCTAACCTGAAGTCCAACGCCGAAGCGCTGGAAGTGATCGCCGAAGCCGTTGCCGCTGCCGGTTACAAGCTGGGCACCGACATCACCCTGGCCATGGACTGCGCTGCTTCCGAGTTCTACGACGCAGAGAAGAAAGAGTACAACCTGAAGGGCGAAGGTCGTATCTTCACCTCCAACGAGTTCTCCGACTACCTGGCTGACCTGACCACCAAGTTCCCGATCGTCTCCATCGAAGATGGCCTGGACGAATCCGACTGGGAAGGCTTCGCCTACCAGACCAAGGAACTGGGTAGCAAGATCCAGATCGTGGGTGACGACCTGTTCGTAACCAACACCAAGATCCTGAAGCGCGGCATCGACAACGGTATCGCCAACTCCATCCTGATCAAGTTCAACCAGATCGGTTCCCTGACCGAAACCCTGAACGCCATCAAGATGGCCAAAGACGCTGGCTACACCGCCGTCATCTCCCACCGCTCCGGTGAGACCGAAGACGCAACCATCGCCGACCTGGCCGTGGGTACCGCTGCTGGCCAGATCAAGACCGGTTCCATGAGCCGCTCTGACCGTGTTGCCAAGTACAACCAGCTGATCCGTATCGAAGAAGCCCTGGGTGCCAAGGCTCCGTTCCGCGGTCTGAAAGAAGTGAAAAACCAGGCTTAATGCCGCGTTTCACTTGAGCTGCAAAAAGCCCCGCCACCTTGTGGCGGGGCTTTTTTACATCCGGGCTTACCGCCACGGCCGGCCCTGAGCGGTTTTCGCCCCCTTCTCTCTCGTTTAAGCCCTCGGCTTGCCGCCTTTTTTATTCCCGCCTGCCCGTCTGGTTCATCGGCTTCCTTTTGTCTTGCCTGCGAATATGGGAAACTAGGCCGCTTGAAGGAGACTCAGTGCATGCGGCTACTCACTCTAATCCTGCTCCTCCTGTTGGGAGGGCTGCAATATGACTTCTGGCTGGGGAAGAACGGCCTCTCCGACTATCGGGAACTCTCCGACGCCAATGACCGTCAGCAGCAGGACAATCTGGTTCTCAAGGACCGCAACAACCTGATTTACCGTGAAATTGACGATCTGACCTCGGGCCTCGAGGCCATCGAGGAGCTGTCTCGCAACGATCTTGGCTACATCAAGCAGGGTGAGACCTTCTACCGGATCATCCCCAAGGAACAAGACCAGGTAACAGAGCCGGATGGTGCGCCCTACGATGATTGATCTGCCAACCGGGCTGACTGCGGGCGGCCTGACTGCGATAGTGCCGGCCGCCGGCATCGGCAGCCGGATGGGCGCCGACGTCCCGAAACAGTATCTGCCGGTAGCGGATAAAACCATCATCGAGCACTCTGTCGGCGTTTTATTGCGTCACCCTGCGGTGACTCAGGTAATCGTAGCGCTGGCGCCCCATGATGACTGGTTCGAACGACTGCCGGTGGCGGCCGACCCTCGGGTCCTGCGGGTAGAGGGAGGCGCGGAGCGCGCCTACTCGGTGCTCAACGCCCTGCAGGTGGCGAGCGCTGACTGGGTGCTGGTGCACGATGCCGCCCGTCCCTGTCTGTGCCAGGGCGATCTCGATGCGCTTATTGCCACCGCCATGACGTGCGATGGCGCCATCCTCGGCAGCCGGGTGCGCGATACCATGAAGCGCACCGATGCCGCAGGCAACATTTTGGCGACCGTCGAGCGCGAACAGCTCTGGCATGCCCTGACCCCACAGATGTTTCCCACCGCTCGCCTCAAGCGGGCGCTGGAAGAGGGCCTGGCCCTGGGGGCCATCATCACGGATGAGGCCTCCGCCATGGAGCGCGCCGGTTTCACGGTGCGCATGGTGGAAGGGCGCGCCGACAATATCAAGGTGACCCGGCCGGAAGATCTCGCCCTGGCCGGACTGTTTTTAAGCCAGCAGGCATAATCCGTTTTTGCGACGAAAGTGACGTAAAGGAGCAGACATGATCCGCATTGGTCATGGTTTTGATGTACACAAGTTTGGCGGGGTCGGCCCCTGCATGCTGGGCGGCGTCGCCGTCCCGTACGAGCAGGGCCTGCTGGCTCACTCCGACGGTGATGTGGTACTGCACGCGGTGAGCGATGCCCTGCTGGGGGCCATCGGCGCCGGCGACATCGGCCGTCACTTCCCCGACACGGCCGCCGAGTTCAAGGGTATCGACAGCCGTATCCTGCTGCGGGACGTGTACGCCCGGGTGCTGCAAGCGGGCTATGCCATCGGCAATCTGGACGTGACTATCATAGCCCAGGCCCCCAAGATGGCCCCCCATATCGAGGCCATGTGCGCCGTGCTGGCGGCGGATCTGCAATGTGACTTGAACCGGGTGAACGTCAAGGCGACCACCACGGAACAGCTGGGCTTCACGGGGCGCAAGGAAGGGATCGCCACCGAAGCCGTCGTCTTACTGGTGAAACAATGATGCTGGAACAGCTTAGCTATCTGCACGGGGCGCCCACCGCCCGCGGTATTCTCAAGGCCGAGGCCAGCGACTTCGTGGTGGTCGAGGATCTCGGCTTCGAGCCCTGCGGCGAGGGGGAACACATCTTCGTGCGGGTGCGCAAGACCGGCGAGAACACCGCCTGGGTGGCGGGCCTGCTGGCGGATGCGGCCGGGGTCAATCGCAATGCGGTGACCTGGGCGGGTCTGAAAGATCGCCATGCGGTGACCGAGCAGTGGTTCGGCATTCACCTGCCGGGCAAGGGGGAGCCGGACCTGTCTGTCATCCAGAGCGACAGCATCCAGATCCTGCAGGCCAAGCGTCACAACAAGAAGCTGCGGGTCGGTTACCTCAAGGGTAACCACTTCCGCCTGCGCCTCACCGGCCTTGAGCAGGCCGAGGGGCTGGAGACCCGGCTGCAGGCCATCGCCGCCCAGGGGGTGCCGAACTACTATGGCGAGCAGCGTTTCGGTCGCGGTGGCAACAACCTGGAAGCGGCCAAGGCGATGTTTGCCGGCAAGCGGATCAACGATCGCAACAAGCGATCTTTGTATCTCTCCGCCGCCCGCAGCATGCTGTTCAACACCATCGTCAGCGCCCGCATCGAGCAAGGGCTGGCCCATCAGCTGCTGGCCGGTGACTGCGTGATGCTCAAGGGCAGCCACTCCATCTTCAGCGAGGAGACGCTGACCCCGGAACTGGAGGCGCGTCTTGCCTCCGGCGACGTGCAACTGACAGCTCCCCAGTGGGGTCGTGGCCGACTGGCCAGTCAGGGCGCCGCTGCCGAGTTCGAGCAAGGGGTGCTGGCCGCTTACGCCGACTGGTGCGCCGGTCTGGAGAAGGCCGGGCTGGATCAGGACAGACGCCCGCTGCTGCTCAAACCCGAAGGGATGAATTGGACACTGGAGGAGGGCGTCTTGACCCTCTCCTTCTTCCTGCCGGCCGGGGCCTTTGCCACCAGCGTGGTACGCGAGTTAATGCAGGCCGAAGAGGCCGATCACGGTTTCAGGAACCCAACCGATGCGAATTCTGGTCAGTAATGACGATGGAGTACATGCCGAGGGTATTCGTGCCCTCAGCTCGGCCCTGACGGCCTGTGGCGAGGTCATAGTGGTGGCGCCGGATCGCAACCGCAGCGGGGCAAGTCACTCCTTGACGCTGGAAGTGCCGCTGCGGGTCACCCGCATCAGCGAATCAGGGTATTATGCGGTCAAAGGCACGCCGACGGACTGCGTGCACCTGGCGGTCAACGAGCTGGTGCGACCGGAACCTGACATGGTGGTGGCCGGTATCAACCACGGCGCCAACCTGGGGGATGACGTCATCTACTCGGGCACGGTCGCCGCCGCGACCGAGGGGCGCCATCTGGGCTTCCCGTCCCTGGCCATCTCCCTGGTGGGCAAGACTCACTTCGCCACGGCGGCGCACTATGCGGCCCAGCTGGTGCGGGGCCTGATGGTGCATCCGCTGCCCGCCGATCAGATCCTCAACGTGAACGTGCCGGACCTGCCCCTTGAGCAGATAAAAGGGATAAGAGTGACTCGCCTTGGCAACCGCCATCGCGCCGAGTCGGTGATCCGCGCCGAGGATCCCCGTGGTCAACCCATCTACTGGATTGGCCCGCCGGGCAACCAGCAGGATGCGGGGGAGGGCACGGATTTTGCGGCCATCGAACAGGGTTATGTCTCCATCACCCCGTTGACCATCGACATGACTGCCTACAGCAGTCTGGCGGGTCTGGGAGCCTGGTTGGATCTGCAGGGATGAAGGTGTGATAGTACAGCGCCTTTTGAATCAGCTGATCGCGCAGGACGTGCGTGATTTCCGGGTACTCGCGGCGATTGCGAAGGTGCCGCGCCAGCTGTTCGTGGACGAAGCCATGGCCCACAAGGCCTGGGACAACACGGCCCTGCCCATCGGCCACGGCCAGACCATCTCGCAGCCTTACATGGTGGCACGGATGACCGAGCTGCTGATCCAGAACAATCCGGCCCATGTGCTGGAGATCGGCACTGGCTCTGGGTACCAGACCGCGGTACTGGCCCACCTGGTGGAGCATGTCTACACGGTGGAGCGGATCAAGTCGCTGCAGTTTCTGGCCAGGCGCCGGCTGCGTCAGCTCGACTTGCACAACGTCTCTGCCAAGCACGGCAACGGCTGGCTTGGCTGGCCCAACAAGGGACCGTTTGACGCTATCTTGGTGACGGCGGCGGCGAGCGAGGTGCCCAAGGCGCTGACCGATCAGCTGGCCGATGGCGGCCGCCTGGTGCTGCCGGTGGGGGACAGCCAACAGACGCTGCAACTCATCGAGCGTTCCGGCTCCCAATTGACCAGCCGGGTCCTGGAGCCGGTGCGGTTTGTTCCCCTAATCGACGGAGATGTTGAGTGAAGTTGTTTTCCCGCCTCTATGCCGTGGTGATGCAATGGGCCCGCCATCGTTACGCCCCCTATTATCTGGCGATCACCGCCTTCATCGAGTCGGTGTTCTGGCCCATCCCGGTGGACGTGATGCTGGCGCCCATGGCGCTCGGCAAGCCCCAGCGGGCCTGGCACTACGCCGGCCTGGCGACCCTGTTCTCGGTGTTGGGGGCCTTGTTTGGCTATCTGCTGGGTTACGCCCTCTGGGATCCCGTGGTGCAACCCCTGGTGGTCTCGGTCGGTTATGAAGACAAGATAGTGCTGGCGGAACAGTGGTTTGAACAATGGGGCATCTGGGTGATTTTTATTGCCAGTTTCACGCCGATCCCCTACAAGGTGTTTACCGTCACGGCGGGTCTGCTCCATATGGCGCTGCTGCCTTTCATCGTGACCTCTCTCATCGGTCGCGGCATGCGCTTCTTCCTGGTGGCGGGGCTGATGCGTTGGGGCGGTGAGAAAATGGAGCGCAAGCTGATGCACTATGTGGATGTGCTGGGTTGGCTCTGTATTGGTTTGGCCATTGCGGCCTATTTCTGGTTTAGTCGTTAAGGATCCACTATGCGTTCGCGTGTTTGGCAAGGGAGCGGTGTTGTCGTGTTGTCATGGCTGCTGCTTGCCTGCTCTTCCAGCAAGACTGCTGCTCCGGTACAGAGTCTGGGTAACGATCCCGTTGCCTCGACCATTCCGACCCGTCAAGGCATGGCCAAGCCGGGCATTCAGGGCGGCAGTTACACTGTGGTCAGAGGGGACACCCTCTACTCCATCGCTTTCCGCTCCGGCATGGACGTCGCGTCACTGACCAGCCTCAACGGCATCAGCCCGCCCTACAACATCTATCCGGGCCAGCAGCTCCGGCTGGATGGCTCCTCCGGCGCCGTGGCCAGCACCGGCATGGCGGTCAGCCGCCCGGTCGCGACCGGCAACGGCACCTATGAGGTGCGCCGTGGTGACACCCTGAGCAGCATAGGTCGTCAGTTCAACGTCTCCAACCAGACCCTGGCGCAGCGTAACAATCTGCAGGCACCTTATGGTCTGCACGTGGGCCAGGTGTTGAGCGTGCCATCGGCGAGCGGTAGCCAGATGGTGGCGGTGACGACCCCGACCGTGACCAGCACGGGGCCAAAACCCCTGGCAACGGCGCCAGCAGGTACGACCACTCCGTTCATCGCACAAAAAAGCATTGCTCCGGCATCTTCAACAGCATACGCTCAGCCGAAAGAACAAAAAAACAGCAGTCCCCAGTCGTCACTCTCATGGCACTGGCCGACGCAAGGCCGAATTGTCGAAGGCTTCTCCGTTGCGGAACAGGGCAACAAGGGCATCGACATCTCGGGCCAGAAGGGGCAACCCATCTACGCAGCGAGCGGCGGCAAGGTGGTCTATGCGGGGAGTGCACTGCGGGGTTACGGCAAGCTGATTATTCTCAAGCACAACGATGACTATCTCTCTGCTTATGCCCACAACGATGACTTGCGGGTGAAGGAGGGAGACTCCGTCAAAGGTGGAGCGGTTATCGCGAATATGGGTAGCACGGATGCGCCGGATGTGCGCTTGCACTTCGAAATCCGGTACAAAGGCAAGTCAATCAACCCGATGGGCTATTTGCCAAAGCGTTAACCCAGAGAGCTAGGTCTTACTCTGGTTCAGGTCAGGGAGACATATCATGAGCCAAGAACAACTGGTAATGCAGGATGCAGAGTTAGAGTTCGACGAGGAGCTGGAGTCTCAAGAGGAAGAAGAAGTTCAGGAAGTCACCGCCGAGGCTGAGGAGATCATCTCCGACGAGCTCATGGTGCCCGAACTGAACAAGGTAATGGATGCCACCCAGCTCTACCTGGGGGAGATAGGATTCTCCCCCTTGCTCACTGCCGAAGAGGAAGTCTACTACGCCCGTCGTGCCTTGCGCGGTGACAAAGCCGCCCGCAAGCGCATGATCGAGTCCAACCTGCGTCTAGTGGTCAAGATTGCCCGGCGCTACAACAACCGCGGCCTGGTGCTGCTGGATCTCATCGAAGAGGGTAACCTCGGTCTTATCCGCGCGGTCGAGAAATTCGACCCCGAGCGCGGCTTCCGTTTCTCCACCTATGCCACCTGGTGGATCCGCCAGACCATAGAGCGGGCCATCATGAACCAGACCCGCACTATCCGCCTGCCCATCCACGTGGTCAAGGAGCTGAACGTCTACCTGCGTACCGCGCGGGAGCTCTCCCATCGTCTCGATCACGAACCCACCGCCGAAGACATAGCCCACGCGCTGGATCGCTCGGTGGACGACGTGAACCGCATGCTCAAGCTCAACGAGAAGATCACCTCTGTGGATACCCCCATCGGCGGCGATCGGGACAAGGCGCTGCTGGACGTGCTCTCCGACGAGCGCGGCATGGGCCCCGAGCTGGAGTCCCAGGACGACGACATGCGTGCCAGCATTGTGCACTGGCTGGAGGAACTAAATCCCAAACAGCGTGAGGTGCTGGCCCGTCGCTTCGGTCTGCTCGGCTATGAGCCGGCGACCCTGGAAGACGTGGGTGCCGAGATAGGGCTGACCCGGGAGCGGGTGCGCCAGATCCAGGTGGAGGGACTGCGTCGCCTGCGGGAGATCCTGCTGGGGCAAGGACTGTCCATCGAGGCATTGTTCCGCACCAACTAGTTCAAGCAGTCAGAAACAACAAAAAGGGGCCAGTGGCCCCTTTTTTATATTGCAATGGATCCTGTGGATCAGACCGGATCCAGGGTGTCCAGCGGCCAGCGCGGTACCGCCTTGACCACCAGGGGTTCGAATACCCCGGCCTTCAGGCGCTGCATGCCGGCATAGGCAATCATGGCGCCATTGTCGGTGCAATATTCGGTGCGCGGATAGAACACCTCGCCGTGCAGGCTCTCCATCAGCTCGGCCAGCTGGGCGCGCAGGTGACGGTTGGCACTGACGCCGCCCGCCACCACCAGGCGCTTGAGACCGGTCTCCTTCAAGGCGCGGCGGCACTTGATGGCCAGCGTATCGACCACCGCATCCTCGAAGGCGCGGGCGATGTCGGCGCGGGTCTGCTCGTCGTCACCATTGGCGGCTATGGTATTGGCGGCGAAGGTCTTGAGACCGGAGAAGCTCATGTCGAGGCCGGGCCTGTCTGTCATGGGACGGGGGAAGGTGAAACGCCCCGTGGCGCCCTTCTCCGCCAGGCGGGAGAGCAGGGGGCCGCCCGGATAGTCCAGACCCATCAGCTTGGCGGTCTTGTCGAAGGCCTCGCCAGCGGCGTCATCGATGGATTCCCCCAGTAGCTGGTAGCTGCCGATGCTGTCGACTCGCACCAGCATGGAGTGGCCACCGGAGACCAGCAGCGCCACGAAGGGAAACTCGGGGGCCCGCTCTTCCAGCATGGGCGCCAGCAGGTGACCCTCCATGTGGTGCACGGCCACCGCCGGTTTGTTCCAGGCCATGGCGAGGGAGCGGCCTATGGTGGCTCCCACCAGGATGGCGCCAACCAGGCCCGGACCTGCGGTATAGGCGATGCCGTCGATGTCATCCTTGCCGAGGCCAGCCTCCTTCAAGGCGGCCTGGATCAAGGGGATCGTCTTGCGCACATGATCCCGGCTGGCGAGCTCGGGAACCACGCCGCCGTAGTCCGCATGCAGCTTGACCTGGCTGTATAACTGATGGGAAAGGATCCCTTTTTGATCGTCGAAGATCGCGATCCCGGTTTCGTCACAGGATGTCTCTATGCCCAATACACGCATTGCTAAAAAATTTCACTGCTAAAATGAGACGGCTATGGTAACCTTCGCGGGTTTTTTAAACCAGAGCGATCTCTGCGGGTTTACTTTCATTCCCTGTCCAGAGTATAATTTCGCACCATTTTAAGACATGCTGATCGATTGAAGGTCAGCTAACCAAATATCACTGAGGTGAAAGGCACATGCCAGTAATCAAAGTCCGTGAAAATGAGCCGTTTGACGTTGCTCTGCGTCGCTTCAAGCGTTCTTGCGAAAAGGCCGGTATCCTGTCTGAAGTTCGTAGCCGTGAGTTCTACGAGAAGCCGACTACCATCCGTAAGCGCGCCAAAGCGTCTGCCGTTAAGCGTCACGCCAAGAAGCTGTCCCGCGAAAACGCACGTCGTATCCGCCTGTACTAATCGGGGGATCATGCCGTGTCTCTGAAGGATCAACTCAAGGATCAACAAAAACTCGCCATGCTGGCCAAAGATAAGGCCAGACTGGGGACGATCCGTTTGTTGATGGCAGAAATCAAACAGCGTGAAATCGATACCCGTGTCGAGCTCAATGATGAGGAGATCCTCGCTGTCGTGACCAAGATGGTCAAACAGCGCCGTGATTCCATCAGCCAATTTGAAGCTGCCGGTCGTCAGGATCTTGCCGACAAAGAGTCCGCCGAGATCCTGGTGCTGCAGGAATTCCTGCCGCAACAGCTGACCGCAGACGAAATTGCCAGCTTGATCGAGCAAGCCATCACCGAGAGTGGGGCTGCCGTCATGGCGGATATGGGTAAGGTCATGGCTGTCTTGAAGCCGAAAATTCAGGGGCGTGCCGATGTCGGCGCCGTCAGTGCGCAGGTGAAAACCCGCTTGGCGTAACAGGCATTTCTCTTGTTAGTCGAAAGAAGCCGTGCTTCCCTGTGAATGCGCGGCTTTTTTATTTTTCAGAGTAATGAAACAGGACGGTTATGGCAGGCAGGATCCCACAATCCTTTATCGATGATCTGCTCGTACGCACAGACATAGTCGAGCTGATCGACTCACGAGTGCGTCTGAAGAAGGCCGGCAAGAACTATCAGGCCTGCTGCCCCTTTCATAACGAAAAAAGCCCCTCTTTCACCGTCAGCCAGGAGAAGCAGTTCTACCATTGCTTCGGCTGTGGCGCCCACGGCAACGCCATCGGCTTTGTCATGGAGTATGACGGACTCGAATTCCCCGATGCCATCGAAGAGCTTGCCAACCTGCAGGGCATGCAGGTGCCCCGTGAGCAGAGCCTAGGCGGCAGCGGCAAGGCGCAGCCTGCCGTCAGCAAGGATCTGTTCGATCTGATGAGCCAGATTGCCCGCTTCTACGAGAGCAACCTCAAGGGCGCTCCCCAGGCGGTGGACTACCTGAAGGGGCGCGGCCTGACCGGAGAAGTGGTCAAGCGCTTCAACATCGGCTATGCCCCAGGTGACTGGGATCAGGTCAGGCGACGCTTTGGCACCAGCCGGGAGCACGAGCAGCTGCTCATCTCGGGTGGCATGCTGATCCCCCGCGACAGCGGCCCCGGCAGCTATGATCGCTTTCGCGATCGCATCATGTTTCCCATCCGGGACAAGCGCGGCCGGGTCATCGGCTTCGGTGGCCGGGTGCTGGGGGACGGTACGCCCAAATACCTGAACTCGCCGGAAACCCCCATCTTCCACAAGGGACGAGAGCTGTTTGGCCTCTATGAGGTGAAGCAGGCGCACAAGGATCCCCGCCGGATCCTGGTGGTGGAAGGCTATATGGACGTGGTGGCCCTCGGTCAGTACGACATCGACTACGCGGTGGCTGCGCTGGGCACGGCGACAACGGGCGACCATATCCACACCCTGTTTCGCACCACGGCCGAGGTGGTCTGCTGCTATGACGGCGACAACGCTGGTCGTGAGGCGGCCTGGCGCGCGTTGGACAATGCCCTCTCTCATCTGCAGGATGGGCGTGAGCTCAAGTTCGTGTTCCTGCCGGATGGTGAGGATCCTGACTCCCTGGTGCGCCAGATCGGCAAAGACGGATTCGAGGCTCTGCTGGACGAGGCGCAACCCTTCGCCGACTTCATGTTCGAGCGTCTGGGGCGCGATGCAGCGCTCTCCGGTGAGGCGGGCAAGTTCGAGGTAGCCAACAAGGCGGCCGAGCTGATCCGCCGGGTGCCGGAAGGCTTCACCCGGGAGGGTCTGATCACCCGGCTCTCCAGCATGATGCGCTGGGGGGAGAACAAGCAGCGCATCGCCGATCTGTTTGCCCGTGGCAGCCAGCCGAAGGCGGAACTCAGCAAGCCCAAGGCGGCCAAGCTGACACCGGTCCGCCGCGCCCTGGCGTTGATGCTGCAATACCCGGCGGTGACCGCCGAGCTGCCTCCCATGCCGGAGCTCGCCGGACTGCGGGTACAGGGCATCCAGTTCCTGCTACAGCTGCATCAGCAGATCCTGTCCCAGCCCAATGTCACCACCGGCATATTGCTGGAGCATTGGCGGGGCACCAAGGAAGGGGAAATCCTCGCCCAGCTGGCGATGCACGACCTGTTTGAAGAGATCAAACTCGATCAGGAGCCGGATATCCTGGGGGAATTGCAGGACACCTTCGTCGGCTTCATCAACCAGTTCCTGAAGCAGCGGATCGAAGAGCTGCAGGCCAAGGTGGCACAGGAAGGGCTAAGCTCTGAGGAGACGCAGGAGCTGATGATGTTGATCAGAGAGGTGCAGATTGGAGAAAAGAAATGAGAGTGGGGCTTGATATTTGAGTGATTAGTCCCAATATAAATACCGTTGCCCGAATCGACGGGATGAAAAGCAAAAATTTCATAACCGCCTGGCCCCGACAATACTGCGGGCAGGGGTTTCTCATGACCGACGCCGCAACCAGACATAGCATGTCTGGCGGTTTTCTATTAGAATTGGCTATTTGCGCAGCAGCGCACTGTACGCGCAACCTAGCAACACCAACCGGATGAGTTCTATGGAGCAAACCCCGCAGTCTCAGCTTAAACTCCTCGTTGCCAAAGGTAAAGAACAGGGCTACCTGACCTATGCCGAGGTGAACGATCACCTCCCGCAAGACATCGTCGACTCTGACCAGATCGAAGACATCATCCAGATGATCAACGATATGGGTATCCAGGTAGTGGAAAACGCCCCGGATGCCGATGACCTGATCATGGCTGAAGGTGGTACCGCCGATGAGGACGCTGCCGAAGCAGCGGCCCAGGCTCTGGCATCTGTTGAATCTGAGATTGGTCGCACGACCGATCCCGTCCGCATGTACATGCGGGAAATGGGTACCGTCGAACTGCTGACCCGTGAAGGCGAAATCGACATCGCCAAGCGGATCGAAGACGGTATCAACCAGGTACAAAGCTCCGTTGCCGAGTACCCTGAAGCCATCACTTACCTGCTCGAACAGTACGACAAGTACGAAGCCGAGCAGCTGCGTCTGTCTGACATCATCTCCGGCTTTATCGATCCGAACGAAGCGGATGACGTGGCGCCGACCGCCACCCATATCGGTTCCGAGCTCAGCGAAGACGATCTGGCTGACGAAGACGAAGAAGAAGACGAAGATGAAGACGGGGACGGCGACGACGCCGACGATGAAGGGGACGGTGGTCCGGATCCCGAAGTCGCCCGTGAGAAGTTCGGTGAACTGCGTGCCCAGTACGAAGTCACCCGTCTCTCCATTCAGAAGAATGGTCGCGCCCACGATGAGACCCAGGCCGCTATCGCCCAGCTGGCCGATGTGTTCCGTCAATTCCGCCTGATGCCCAAGCAGTTCGATCGCCTGGTCAACAACATGCGCGAGATGATGGAGCGGGTTCGCGTGCAGGAACGCATCATCATGAAGCTCTGCGTTGAGCAGGCCAAGATGCCGAAGAAAACCTTCGTCGCGGCCTTCACCAACAACGAGTGCGAGACTGCCTGGTTCGAATACCAGAAGCAGGCCGGCAAGGCGTGGTCTCCCCGCCTGCTGGAGATGGACGAAGACGTGCTGCGTGCCATCGGCAAGCTGCAACAGATCGAAGAAGAGACGGGTCTCTCCATCGCCCAGATCAAGGACATCAACCGTCGCATGAGCATTGGTGAGGCCAAGGCCCGCCGTGCTAAGAAAGAGATGGTCGAGGCGAACTTGCGTCTGGTTATCTCCATCGCCAAGAAATACACCAACCGTGGTCTGCAATTCCTGGATCTGATCCAGGAGGGAAACATAGGTCTGATGAAGGCGGTGGACAAGTTTGAATACCGTCGTGGCTACAAGTTCTCGACCTATGCCACCTGGTGGATCCGTCAGGCCATTACCCGCTCCATCGCGGATCAGGCCCGTACCATCCGTATCCCGGTGCACATGATCGAGACCATCAACAAGCTCAACCGTATCTCCCGTCAGATGCTGCAGGAGATGGGTCGTGAACCGAACCCGGAAGAGCTGGCGATGCGCATGGGCATGCCGGAAGACAAGATCCGCAAGGTATTGAAGATCGCCAAAGAGCCCATCTCCATGGAGACGCCTATCGGTGATGATGAAGATTCCCACTTGGGCGACTTCATCGAAGATACCACGCTCGCCTTGCCGGCGGATGCGGCCACCAGCGAGAGCCTGCGCAACGCGACCCGCGAAGTGCTGGCCGGCCTGACCGCCCGTGAAGCCAAGGTGCTGCGCATGCGTTTCGGTATCGACATGAACACTGACCACACCCTAGAGGAAGTGGGCAAGCAGTTCGACGTTACCCGTGAGCGTATTCGTCAGATCGAAGCCAAGGCCTTGCGCAAACTGCGTCATCCGAGCCGCTCGGAAGTGCTGCGCAGCTTCCTGGACGAATAGTTCTGAAAGCAGCCGACAAGCCTTGTCAAAAAGCCCCGCCATGCGGGGCTTTGTTTTGTGCGCGACGGGGCAGAGTGCATTGGCAAGGGAGCGCGGCGAGTTTAATCGGCCAGACTGGACAAAAACTCGGCAAGTGGTTGATCTGCCTATGGACGAGGTATCTCGCATCCCCTATAATCCACGCCGCAAAAGCAAGATTTCGGCCCCTTAGCTCAGTTGGTTAGAGCAGTCGACTCATAATCGATTGGTCGCCCGTTCAAGTCGGGCAGGGGCCACCAAATTCAGACAAAGCCGCTCATCATGAGCGGCTTTGTCGTTTCTAGGGTTTTACCAGCGCCGGTCCAGATCCTCGGCATAGAGGGCCATGGCACGCCTGTAGGTGACGAGGGCGGGATCCGCCGTGGTCTCGGCAAGCACCGCCAGCAGCTGCTCCATCCCCTCCTTGTGGTGGCCCAGGTTGTAGCAGGTCATGGCACGAAACACCCTGAACTCATTGGCATCGGGGAAGCGGGCTAGGGCCTGGTCAAAGGCCGCCAGCGCCTCGGCATACTGACCTGTGCTGCGATAGGAGCTGCCAAGACCGAGCCAGGCACCGCGTAGCGAGGCTTCACTCAATCCCAGCGCAATGGCCTTCTGGTAGAGGGGGATGGCCTGGTTCTCGCGCCCCAGGCTGTCATGCAACCCGGCTACTTCGTAGTGCAGCTCGGCGTGCTGCGGGTGCTCCACCAGCTGCAGCAGACCGTGCTGACGAGCCTCTTCAATCCTGCCCTCGGCCTTGAGGGCTTCCAGTTGTTTCATATGCGCTCCTGCATGGATGTGTCGACCCAGTATGCCTGCGACTTGGCAGGCGGGAAATGGGCAAGGGCGCTCGCCTGCGACGCATGAGCCGTTCGGTGGGTGGGGGGATCTGAGGGAGAAGGCGGGCATAAAGTGCCACTGGGTCGGGAACCCGGTGGCACGGTTTTATCATGATGGACCAAATCAGCTCCGGCGGTGGGCGACGTGGGGGCCCGCCGCCGGAGCCTTATCCCCCGATGCTTATTGGGCGCTCAGGCTGTAGGCCAGGGTCTGGTCATTGAAGCGCACCAGATAGGCACCGACCACTGAGGTGGTGATGTCGGCACCGGTCTGCTCGGCCACCCCGTCCTTGTTGCTGTCGCCATAGTTCTGGGTCCAGTCGCCCTTGACGTCGAACTTGAAGCGTTGGGCGCCGCTGGCGTCACCTGCCCCGGTGAAGGTGACGCTGGCCTGCCACAGGTGATCGGCCACCAGCGTCATGGGGGTAGAACCCCAGTTGTTGGGGGTGCCGCGCAGGTTCAGGCTGGGGAAGGTCTTCGCATAACCGACGCTGATCGGGGTCAGGCTGTAGGCCAGGGTCTGGTCGTTGAAGCGCACCCGATACTGGCCGATGACGGTGGTGAGGATATCGTTGCCGGCGAGCTCGGCCACCCCATCCTTGTTGTTGTCACCGTAGTTCTGGCTCCAGTCGCCCTTGACGTCGAACTTGAAGCGCTGATTGGCCTGACCGTCGAAGCTGACAAGTGCTTCCCACTGGTTGTCGGCGACCAGCGTCATGGCAAGCGAGCCCCAGCCGTTGGGGGTGCCGCGCAGGTGCAGGGTGGGCAGCACGCTGGCGTAAGCGCCGTTGCTGTCGGTGACGTTCACGGTGGCGCTGGCACTGGCGGTCAGCCCCTCGGCGTCGGTGACGGTGACCGTCACGGTACGGGTTCCCAGGGTATCGAACAGCACAGTTTCCGTCTTGCCGCTACCCCCGGTGGACCAGGCGTAGCTCGTCACGCCGACGTCGTCGCTGGAGGCGGAGGCGTCAAACACCAGGCTCTCACCCAGCTTGGCGTTGATGGACTTGGGCGAGATGGCCGCGACCGGCGCCTGGTTGCTGGCAAGTGGCGTCAGGCTGTAGCTGAGGTCGCTCTCCTTGAGGGCGACGCGATACTGGCCGGCGCCGCTGAACAGGATGTCCTTGCTGCTGCCCTTGTCGGCGATGCCATCCCCCTCGTTGTCACCGTAGTTCTCGGTCCAGTTGCCAAAGACGTCGAACTTGAAGCGCTGGGCCCCGGTCGCGTCACCGGTGCCGCTGAAGGTGACGGTGGCGGACCAGATGCGGTTGGCATCGACTGTCATGGGGGTATTGCCCCAGGCGTTGTGGGTGCCGCGAATGTTCAGGCTGCTGAACTTGTTGCCCGGCAGTGTGGTGCCGCCGCAGGGGCTGGTCTTGGTGCAACCGGCCAGGATGGCAGCGGCCTTCATGCCCACCAGGTTCAGGCTGGCCTTGCCACTGGCGTCGACCGTTATGTAGGCGCCGCTGCAATAGTCACTGCCTGCCAGGATGTTGCAGTACTCCCCCGCCGGCAGACCGGTCGGGATCGAGGCCACCAGGCTGCCGCTCTCGTTGTTGATGGCGACGAAGCCCTTGTCACCCCGGCTGAAGGCGACCTGGTTGTTGCCGTTGTCCCACCAGTTGCTGACCGCCGTGCCCTCGGTGCGGTTGTGGAACAGGGCCATGTTCATGATTTGCGGGCGGCGCTGCTCGCAGTTCCACTGGCTGTCGGAGCAGGGCGTGCTGGCCGGCGCTCCTTTATCGGTCTCGTACTTGCCCATGTCGGCGAAGCGGTAGCCGGACATCAGCTGCTTCCAGCCATAGGGCCAGGCCATCATAAAGACGTTGGCCAGCTCATAGCGGGCGCCGTTCATGAAGGTGAGCATGCCGCCGCCCCCGTGACCGCGCTCGCGATCGTGGTTGACCACGAAGATGAAGGACTTGTCTGAGGGGAGCAGGCCCCAGCTCTCGCCCAGGGTCTTGAGGTTCTTGATCTGGCCGTTGAAGTTGGCGGCCAAGTCGGTGCCGTACTTGAAGTCGGTGACCCGGTCGATATAGGTGTAGCGATTGGGCTGGATGTCGGCGGATTCACCGCCGGCGCCTATCACCTCGAGGTAAGCCTTGGGGCTGCCCGCCTTGTCGAGGATCGCTTTCACCTCGCTCGGGGCCATGTGCTTGGCCGCATCGATGCGAAAACCGGCGACCCCCCAGCCGAGCAGGGTCTTCATGTAGGTGGCTATCTGATCCTGCACATAGGCGGAGCCGGTGTTGAGATCCGGCATGCCGTAGAGGGCGCCGTTCCAGACGTTGTTGCTGTCGCCGTAGTTGGTGATGTCGCCGCTGTGGTGGAAGTCGTTGTAGCCGAACTGGGGATACTGGAACTGGCCCGAGTTGTAGCTGCCACCGCCGGTGGCGCTGCCGGAGCCTGAGGCGAGCTGGTTGAAGACGGCATCGGCATAGATCTTGACCCCGGCGGCGTTACAGCGGGCGATCATGCTCTTGAGCTCCGCCTCGCTGCCGCCGAAGCTGTTGAAGTTCTTGAAGCTGACCGGCTGGTAGACGGTCCACCAGTACTCGCTGCCCTGCTTGTGTTCGGCCGGCGGGGTGATCTGGACACCGCCAAAGCCCTTGGGCCCGAGCACGGTCTCGCACTCGTTGGCGACGTCGTTGAACTTCCATTGGAACAGGTGGACCATGACCCCTTCGGCGCTGGCAGCCTGGCTGAAAGCGCCGAGCGCCGCGGCGAGCAGGGCGGTTCGAAACAGTGTGTTGTGCATGACGATTTTCCCTTCGATGTTGTTATTGGTTCTCACTGTCTGCATTTCGAACGGACGACGAACAACCTCGTTCGGTCAGTAGCATTCATGAAATCGAAGTGGTTGAAAATCGAACAGCGGAATTTAGTTAAGAAATGTGAATGAAAATGTTTTCATATAAGGCCGTCTAATCGGCGCGGGCGTGTAAACGTTATGCAGGGGCGGGTCAGTGCAGGAACAGCAGAGGGGAGAGGCAAGGGTCGAAAATAACACGGGCCCCCGCAGGAGCCCGTGCGTATCAGGGTTGCGTCTCTTGCCGGGGAGCAGGGGGGGCGGCCGGGCGCCGCAGTGGCAACATGCGGGCTAGCAGGTTGCTGCGTTGGCGCCAGGAGGTGAGGACGATGGCGCACAGGTGCAGGGCTATCATGGCCTGCAGCGCCCAGGTGCACCACTCGTGCCACTCATCGGCGCCCAGCTCGAACCCCAGCTCTGTGTTCTGGAACCAGCCGCTGCCGGCGGTGGCGAGTATGATGAGCCAGAGTGCCCAGACCGCCAGCTTGCCGCTGCCGTGATGGCCGGGGGCGGCGGGGGCTCGCATCCGCAGGGCCTGGCTCTGCCGGGAGAATTCGTTTCGCGTCGGGATGAGAGCGCTCAGGCGGGCATAACCCTTGGCAAAGGAGAGGCCCCAGCCGAGGCGGACGCTTATCAGAATGATGGCCAGGTAACCGAGTCGCTCGTGCCAGGTTTCCCCCGCCTCGTTGAACCAGAGGTTGGCGACGCAGGCGGCCGCCACACCCCAGTGGGTGAGGCGGACCAGGTTATCCCAGCGAAAGGGTTCAGCCTTTCTGCTTGGCATAGGTGTGATACTCCTTCTTCAGGTCATTGACCTTGGCCAGGTGGGCGCGGGCTTTCTCCTGATCGCCGGCCTGCAGGGCCGCCAGGCTGGCGTCCAGCTCACCTTGCACCTCGTTCATGCCTTCCAGGAACTTGGCCTTCTTGGCCTCCGGCATCTTCTTCTCTTTGGCGATGTCGAGCTGGGCCTTCATCTCCTTGATGTGCTTCTCCATGGTGGCGGCATCGTCAGCCTTGAGTGCCTGCTTGTAGTTGAAGCCGATCTTCTTCATCGGCTGCTCCAGCTCACCGGCCAGGGCGGGCAGGGTCAGCAGGCCGAACATCAGGGGCAACAGCAGGGGGCGCAGGGTTTTCAACATGGGATTTCCTTATGAAACGACGACATTGTGGGTTCTTATGACACTCATTTGAGTGCGTTATCATACAGCATGATGCCATGAAACCAGGGCAGTTGTATGGATAAAGTGCGACCAATTGTGACTAAATGTGCGCATTGTGCTGATGATTTGTAGCCAATCAGTGAGGACGTGCTACGGAGGCTGGGGCCAAAAATCCCCGAGTGGGTTGCAACGCAGGTAGCAAAAAGGGCCCGCAGGCCCTGATGGTTAACGTGCTGGCGACAAGCCGATTTATTGGGCCTGTTCGCGTTCAATGGCGCGCCAGCCGATGTCCTTGCGATAGAAGACGCCGTCCCACTGGATGCGGGCCGCGAGCTGGTAGGCGCGGTGCTGCGCCT
Source organism: Aeromonas lusitana (assembly GCF_002812985.1). GTDB lineage: Bacteria > Pseudomonadota > Gammaproteobacteria > Enterobacterales > Aeromonadaceae > Aeromonas > Aeromonas lusitana. The sequence goes on along the minus strand of NZ_PGCP01000041.1, from coordinate 4,647 downwards.
CGGCGACCGTGTGACCCAGAGCGGTGGCGCACAGCACCCGGCCACCGGCGGTGACGACGGTATCCCCGTCCAGGCGGGAGCCGGCATGGAACACCTTCTCGCCGCTCGCCTCTTCCACCGGCAGGCCACTGATGGGCTTGCCCTGGACATAGTCACCCGGGTAGCCGCCGGCGGCCAGTACCACGCCGATGGCGACGCGGGGATCATAGATGGCTTCCACCTGATCCAGCTTGCCGGCGCAGGCGGCCAGGCACAGCTCCACCAGATCGGAGCGCATGCGCAGCATGATGGGCTGGGTCTCGGGATCGCCGAAGCGGCAGTTGAACTCGATCACCTTGGGGTTGCCCTGCTCGTCGATCATCAGACCGGCGTAGAGGAAACCGGTATAGACGTTGCCCTCGGCGGCCATACCACGCACGGTGGGCATGATCACCTGCTCCATCACGCGTCGGTGTACCGCATCGGTCACCACGGGGGCCGGGGAGTAGGCCCCCATGCCACCTGTGTTGAGGCCGGTATCGCCATCGCCGACCCGCTTGTGATCCTGGCTGGTGGCCATGGGTAGCACGTGCTCCCCGTCCACCATGACGATGAAGCTCGCCTCTTCCCCGCCGAGGAACTCCTCGATCACCACCCGGGCGCCGGCGTCACCGAACGCATTGCCGGACAGCATGTCCTGCACCGCTTCCTCGGCCTCTTCCAGGGTCATGGCGACGATGACGCCCTTGCCGGCGGCCAAGCCGTCGGCCTTGATGACGATGGGGGCACCCTTCTCACGCAGGTAGGCGAGCGCAGGCGCCACTTCGGTGAAGTTCTGGTACTCGGCGGTGGGGATGGCGTGACGGGCCAGGAAGTCCTTGGCAAACGCCTTGGAGCCTTCCAACTGGGCAGAGGCGGCGGTCGGGCCGAAGATGGCCAGCCCCTCGGCACGGAACGCATCCACCACCCCTTTCACCAGGGGCGCTTCCGGCCCGACTATGGTGAGGCCGATCTTCTGCTCCTTGGCGAACGCCAGCAGGGCCTGGATGTCGGTGGGCTCGATAGCGACGTTCTCTATGCTGCCCTCGTGAGCCGTGCCCGCATTGCCGGGGGCGACGAACACCCGGGTCACCAGGGGGGACTGTTTGGCCTTCCAGGCCAGGGCATGTTCACGGCCGCCATTACCAATGATCAGTACTTTCATCGTCTCGCTCGCTTCTATTCGTGATAACCAGCTGCATTCGCAGGTGAAAACCAGTCAATTGACATAGTCAGGTGCAAAGAGGGTCGCCCCAAGGCGACCCTGACCCATCAGTGACGGAAGTGGCGCATGTTGGTGAACAGCATGCACATGCCGTGCTCGTCGGCGGCGTCGATCACTTCCTGATCCCGCATGGAGCCACCCGGCTGGATGACGCAGGCGATGCCGGCGGCGGCGGCGGCATCTATGCCATCGCGGAACGGGAAGAAGGCATCGGAGGCCATGACGGAGCCCGCCACCACCAGCCCTTCATCCTCGGCCTTGATGCCGGCGATCTTGGCGGAGTAGACCCGGCTCATCTGGCCGGCGCCGACGCCGATAGTCTGGCCGTCTTTGGCGTAGACGATGGCGTTGGACTTGACGAACTTGGCGACCTTCCAGCAGAACAGCAGGTCTTTCAGTTCCGCCTCGGTGGGCTGGCGCTTGCTGACAACCTTCAAATCCCCGAGGGTTACCATGCCGAGATCCCGCTCCTGCACCAGCAGGCCGCCGTTGACGCGTTTGAGGTCAAACCCTTGCGCCGGCGCCGTCCACTGGCCGCATTCCAGCAGACGCACGTTCTGCTTGGCGGCCACGGCCTCGCGGGCCTCCTGGCTCACCGAGGGGGCGATGATGACTTCCACGAACTGGCGATCGACGATGGCCTTGGCGGTGGCGCCGTCCAGTTCACGGTTGAAGGCGATGATGCCGCCAAACGCCGAGGTGGGGTCGGTCTGCCAGGCGCGCTCGTAGGCCGCCAGCAGATCGTCACCGATGGCCACGCCGCAGGGGTTGGCGTGCTTGACGATGACGCAGGCGGGCTCATCGAACTCTTTCACGCACTCGAGCGCTGCGTCGGTGTCGGCGATGTTGTTGTAGGAGAGGGCTTTGCCCTGCAGCTGGGTGGCGCTGGCCACCGAGCCAGGGGCAGCCTGCTCCTCGGCGTAGAAGGCGGCAGCCTGATGGCTGTTCTCGCCGTAGCGCATGTCCTGCTTCTTGATGAACTGGCTGTTGAAGGTGCGCGGGAAGCGAGACTCGGCGTCGCCCTCCTTGTTGTCGCCGTAGGAGGGGACCAGGGTGCCGAAGTAGTTGGCGATCATGCCATCGTAGGCGGCGGTGTGCTCGAAGGCGGCGATGGCGAGATCGAAGCGGGTGGTGAGGGTCAGGCTGTTGCCGTTGCCATCCATCTCGGCGATCACCCGGCCGTAGTCGGCGGCCTTGACGACGATGGTCACGTCTTTGTGGTTCTTGGCGGCGGAGCGCACCATGGTCGGGCCACCGATGTCGATGTTTTCGACCGCATCTTCCAGGGTACAACCCGGCTTGGCGACGGTGGCGGCGAAGGGATAGAGGTTGACGACGACCATGTCGATGGGGGAGATAGCGTGCTGGGCCATGATGGCGTCATCCCGATCGCGGCGGCCGAGGATGCCACCGTGCACCTTGGGATGCAGAGTCTTGACGCGACCATCCATCATCTCGGGGAATCCGGTGTAGTCGGAGACCTCGGTCACCGGCAGACCCGCGTCGGCGAGCAGCTTGGCGGTACCACCGGTAGAGAGCAGGGCCACACCACGCTCGTTGAGGGCCTTGGCAAATTCCAGGATGCCAGTCTTGTCAGACACACTCAGCAGTGCACGGCGAATGGGTCGAGCTTGTTCCATCACACTATCGTCCTCAGCATAACGGGGACAGTTCCATGAGAGGCGAGGCTCACCACAGAGAGTCCCCAAATAAATGGAAGTGGGGGATTTCGCAAACCACTCTCGCCCAAGGCTGGCTGTTGGCAAAAGCATTTTAGGAAATGCCCGCTTGATGCGGCGCTCTCTTGTGGGCGCGTATTCTACACAAAAAATGTGAGCCGTGGTGGATTTTTTAAGGAGGCAAAGCCTTGCCTGGTGCGGTGTTAAACGTTTTCTGGTGATTTTTTGTGAAACGTTTGCCTTTTCAGCGTTTTGGCGGGAAAGGAGCGGCAAGGTCAGGGTTATCTGCTGCTTTCCTGCCTTTGGCTGGCAATCGACCGGCAAAGGGGCGATAGTGGAGGCCGGTTTATTTTGAGTACCCACTCCAGCGGGAGAACGGACATGTATCGGATTGGAGAACTGGCCAAGGCGTGCGGGGTCAAGGCGGATACCCTGCGTTTTTACGAGAAAAATGGGCTGCTTTCGCCGGGCCTGCGCAACGACTCCGGCTATCGCGTCTACGGCGAGCAGGACAGGCGGCGGCTGGAGTTTATCATCCGTGCCAAGTCGGTGGGTTTCTCCCTCGCCGACATAGGCGAGCTGCTGGATCTGGACACCAACAAGGCCAGGGTCACCTGTCAGGAGGTCAAGGCGGTGGCCGATGCCAAGCTCAGCCAGGTGGAGCAGAAGATCCTCGAGTTGACCCGTTTTCGCGAGAACCTGAAGGAGCTCTCCAACATCTGTTGCGGCGGTCCGCGCTCGGCCGAGCACTGCGCCATTCTGGAGACCCTGGAATCCGGCGCTCTGTCCCGCCACGAGCATCACGATCATGAGCACTGAGCGCCCCCGGGTCAGTGCCTTTCTGGCGCTCTCCCTCGATGGCTTTATCGCCGGGGAGAACGGGGCCCTGGAGTGGCTGGCGCCCTATGACGGCGATACCCAGGAGGAGACGGGTTACAGCGCCCTGATGGCGAGCGCGGATGCACTGCTGATGGGGCGCAACAGCTACGAGACGGTGCTTGCCTTCCCGGACTGGCCCTACGGCGACAAGCCTGTGGTGGTGCTGACCCACAGGCCCGCCGAGCCTCGCGCCCATGTCTCTTTCCGGCAGGGGGAGCTAGCGCAGGTGCTGACAGATCTGTGGCGGGAGGGGGCACGCCACCTCTATCTGGATGGTGGCGAGGTGGTACGGCAAGGTTTGCAGGCCGGGCTGGTGGATGAGCTGACCCTGTTCTGGGTGCCCGTGGTGCTGGGCAAGGGAGCCTCGCTGTTTGGCGGTGAACCCTTGCCAGGGCGGCTTGCCCCGGTTTCCAGTACCGTGCTGGCGAGCGGCCTGGTGCGGGTGATCTACCGGCCCGCCCCCTGATCCAGGTCTGCCTGCTGCCGACCCCTTGCACTCGGGGACCGGGAGGCGCACAATCGGCGCGTTTTTACTTACCCTGGCGTATTTTTAGCCAGTCATAACGACACAAGCAGGAGCCAATATGGCCAAGAAGAAGTTGGTCGAGATCATCGACCAGGCCCACGATCATGGGCGGGGCATCATTCAGGACAATCATCTGAAGGCGCTGGTCACCTCCACCCTGTTCCAGGCCAGGGTCGAGCCGAGCAAGAAGGGTAAAGGTAGTTATCAGCGCAAGGCCAAGCATGGCAAGCGGTGGGAGCCCGGCCAACAGCGGATGCAGAGCGTCTGCTGCTGAGCGGGTTTCTACCCCTTGGAATAAAAACAATCAGGGCGCCCATGGG
>NZ_PGCP01000040.1 GCF_002812985.1 Aeromonas lusitana | reverse complement strand
GTGTATAAGAGACAGCTTCACCAGACATTGAAAATCAAAAATTGTTTTTTGATGCTCGATGCTGTGAGTGCCCACACAGATTGCTTGATTCAAATTGTTAAAGAGCGTTGCAACGTTTCGTCGCTGCGGGAGTGGCATTCTACTCAACCGCCTTCTCGAGTCAAGCCTTATTTTCAAAGGCTTTTAGAGGTACCGACCGGGTTGTTTGCGTTGCCGCTTGCCCTGTCGATGGAGGCGCATTATAGGGAGCTGAAACTTTCTGGCAAGCCCTAGATCGCAATAAAACTGCAAAAATCGGCACTTTTTTAGTTATTCATAGCCAACCACAGCTTTTATACAAACTTATCCACAGATGAGGGCCCGAATTGCTAGAATGGCCGAAAACAAGGAGGCCAAGATGGACCTGAGACTGAGACCCTACAAAGGAAAACGCCCGCAACTGGGCAAACGAGTATACGTAGATCCCTGTGCCACCCTGGTGGGGGATATCGAACTCGGCGACGATGCCAGCATCTGGCCACTGGTGGCGGCGCGGGGTGACGTGAACCACATCCGCATCGGCGCCCGCAGCAATGTGCAGGACGGCACCGTGTTGCACCTCAGCCGCAGGAGCGCCAGCAATCCCGACGGCCATCCCTTGCTGATCGGCGAGGATGTCACCGTGGGTCACAAGGCCATGCTGCACGGCTGCACCATAGGCAATCGGGTGCTAGTCGGCATGGGTGCCATCCTGCTGGACGGGGTCATAGTGGAAGATGATGTGATGATAGGCGCCGGCAGCCTGGTGCCACCGGGCAAGCGGCTCGAGTCCGGCTTCCTCTATATGGGCAATCCCATCAAGCAGGCCCGCCCCCTCAAGCCAGCGGAGATCGCCTTCCTGAAGATCTCGGCCGACAACTATGTGCTGCTCAAAGACGAGTATCTGCAAGAAACCGAATAACCTGGCAATAAGAAGCCCGGCAAGTGCCGGGCTTCTCTTCTTATATAGCTATAGCTGCTGTTTATCCGTGGTATCGCGGGATCAGTGGGCCTGATCCCAGTTGTCACCCACTCCGGCTTCCACCACCAGCGGCACGTGCAAATCGGCGGCGGCGGACATCTTCTCCTTGATGATGGCGACGTACTCCTCCAGCTTCTCCTCGCGGATCTCGAACACCAGTTCATCGTGCACCTGCATCAGCATATGGATGGAACCATCGGTAATCCCCTGGATCCAGCCATCGACGCCGATCATTGCGCGCTTGATGATGTCCGCGGCCGTGCCCTGCATGGGGGCGTTGATCGCCGCCCGCTCCGCGCCCTTGCGCAGGCCGGCGTTGCGGGACTTGATGTCCGGCAGGTAGAGGCGACGACCGAACAAGGTCTCGACATAGCCCTGGGCTTCGGCCTGCTGACGGGTGCGCTCCATGTAGTCGAGCACGCCCGGGTAGCGCTCGAAGTAGAGATCCATGTACTTCTGCGCCTCGGCGCGGCCGATCCCCAACTGCTTGGCGAGGCCGAAGGCGCTCATGCCATAGATGAGACCAAAGTTGATCGCCTTGGCACTGCGGCGCATGTCGGTGGTGACCGCATCCAGCGCGACGCCAAATACCTCGGCGGCGGTTGCCTTGTGGATGTCCTTGCCCTCGGCAAAGGCGGTCAACAAGCCCTTGTCACCGGAGAGGTGCGCCATGATCCGCAATTCGATCTGGGAGTAATCCGCCGCCACCAGCTTGTAACCGGCGCTCGGGATGAAGGCCTGCCGAATGCGGCGTCCCTGTTCGTTGCGCACCGGGATGTTCTGCAGGTTAGGATCGGTGGACGAGAGTCGGCCGGTCGCCGCCACCGCCTGGTGATAGGAGGTGTGCACCCGCCCGGTCTGGGGCTTGATCATCAACGGCAGCTTGTCGGTATAGGTGGACTTGAGCTTGGCCAGCCCACGGTGTTCCATCAGGAGGCGCGGCAGCTCGTAGGTCTCCGCCAGCTCGGCCAACACCTCTTCGGCGGTGGACGCGGCGCCCTTGGGGGTCTTCTTGAGGATGGGCAGCCCCAGCTTGACGAACAGGATCTCGCCGAGCTGCTTGGGGGACGAGAGGTTGAACTCCTGCCCAGCCAGTTCGTGGGCCTGGCGCTCCAGTTCCCCCAGTCGCACCTCTATCTCCTGGCTCTGCTGGTGCAGCAGCTTGGGCTCTATGGTGGTGCCCATCAGCTCCATCCTGGCCAGTACCGGCAACAGGGGCAGCTCTATCTCGGTGAATACCTTGGCAAGCGCCGGCAATTTGCTCAGGCTGGCCCACAGGGTCTGGTGCAGACGCAGGGTGATGTCGGCATCTTCCGCCGCATAAGGCGCCGCCTGCTCCAGTTCGATCTGGTTGAAGGTGAGCTGCTTGGCCCCCTTGCCGGCGATCTCCTCGAAGGAGATGGTCTCGACCCCCAGGTACTTGCTGGCCAGGGAATCCATGTCGTGGCGACTGGCGGTGGAGTTCAGCACATAGGATTCGAGCATGGTGTCAAACGCGATGCCCTGCAGATCGATACCGTGGTTCTGCAGCACGTTGCGATCGTACTTGAGGTTCTGACCGACCTTGAGGTGCGCCGGATCCTCCAGCAGGGGCTTTAGTTTGCCCAGCACCAGTTCCTCGCTCAGCTGGGCCGGCGCGCCCAGATAGTCGTGGCCGAACGGCACATAGGCCGCCTTGCCCGGTTCGATGGCAAAGGAGACGCCGACCACCCGCGCCTCCATGTAGTCGAGACTGGTGGTTTCGGTGTCGAAGGCAAACAGCGGGGCGGCTTTCAGTCGCGCCAGCCAGTCATCGAACTCGGCTTCGTCCAGGATGCAGCGATAGTCGGTCTCGACAGTGGCGGCTGGGGTCGTTTCCTCATCGGAGGAATCCTGGTCGGCACTCGCGCTGACCCCTTCATCGCCGGATTCCAGCTCCTTGATCAGGTTGCGCAGTTCGTACTCGCGGTAGACCGCCAGCAGGGACTCCTTGTCGATCGGGCCCAGTTGCAACTGTTCCAGCTCCTGCTCCAGCTCGACGTCTGTCTTGATGGTCGCCAGCAGATAGGAGAGGCGCACCTGCTCTTCCTGCTCGCGGAACTTGTCGGCGAACGCCTTGGAGCCACGAAAACCGAGGGCAGCCACCTTGTCCAGGTTGGCGGCGATCTCATCTATGCTGCCTATCCCCTGCAGCAGGGCCAGGGCCGTCTTCTCCCCCACCCCCGTCATGCCGGGAATGTTGTCCACCTTGTCCCCCATCAGAGCCAGGTAGTCGATGATGAGCTCGGGCGGCACGCCGAACTTCTCGATCACCCCGTCCCGATCCGTGGTCACGTCCTTCATGGTGTCGATCAGGGTGACGTGGTCGGAGACCAGCTGCGCCATGTCCTTGTCACCCGTGCTGATGAGCACCGGCAGCTTCTTCTCGGTGGCCTGACGGGCGAGCGTACCGATCACGTCGTCCGCCTCGACCCCTTCCACCATGAGGAAGGGGAAGCCCATCGCCTTGATCATCTGATGGATGGGCGCGACCTGGCTGCGCAGATCGTCCGGCATGCTGGCGCGGGTCGCCTTGTATTCCGGGTAGATGTCGTCGCGGAAGGTCTTGCCCTTGGCATCGAACACCACGGCCACGTGGCTGTCAGGGTATTGCTTGCGCAGGCTGCGCATCATGTTGGCCATCACGCGGACGGCGCCGCTCGGCAGCCCGGTCGATGTGCGCAGGTCGGCCTGCTGGGAGGCGAAGAAGGCGCGGTAAAGATATGAAGAGCCGTCGACCAGAATGAGGGGATTGCTAGAGGCCATGAAATTTTCCTGCCAAGAATAAACAGCCGTTAGGATGCCACAGGGCCCGCAGCACACCAAGGGGCGGACATGCACGCTTTCGCCCCCCATGCGAGCACTTTTTCTGTGGATAACTCTGTGTTCAAAATTGCATGCTCGCTGACACCACAGTGATCAAGCTGTGCGAAATGCAATTAAAACCGTTTAAAAACAAATAGATAAACACGCTTCGCGAGAGCCTCATTTCATGAAAATGATCTCGATCAATGTGGAAAAAATTTTAAGGGGGTCAATACGGCAGGATCCAAAACGAAACAATCCTAGCACAGCGGGATGACTTGACCAGTGAGGGGCAAGGGATAACCATACAAAAAGACAACAATCTACCCTGGCTCACATTTTCAACAACAAAGGAGTTTGTCATGAAAAAAGTGGCAGTGATCTTGAGTGGCTGTGGCGTCTTCGACGGGAGCGAAATCCACGAAGCCGTCATCAGTCTGCTGGCGCTGGCCCGCCAAGGGGCCCAGGTCCAGTGCTTCGCACCGAACGTGCCGCAGCTGCATGTCATCAACCATCTGACCGGTGAGGTGAGTGCGGGAGAGAGTCGCAACGTCCTGGTCGAGGCGGCCCGCATCACCCGTGGCCAGATCCGGGACGTGGCCGAGCTGGATGCCGCGGACTACGATGCCCTGCTGCTGCCCGGCGGCTTCGGCGCCGCCAAGAACCTGTGCGACTTTGCCGTACAAGGGGCCAATTGCCGGATCCAGCCGGATGTGCTCAAGGCGTGCCAGAGCTTCGCCAAGGCACGCAAGCCGGCGGCCTACATCTGCATAGCACCCGCCATGATCCCGCTCATCTACGGTGCCGGTACCCTGGCCACCATAGGTCACGACGAGGGCACGGCCAATGCCATCGAAGCCATGGGCGGCAGTCACCTCAACTGCCCGGTCAGCGAGTTTGTGGTGGATCAGGAGCGTAAAGTCATCTCGACCCCCGCTTATATGCTGGCGCAGAACATAGTGGAAGCGGCCGATGGCATCGAGAAAACGGTCAAGCAACTGCTCGCCATGTGATCTCTCGGCCCCGCAGAAATGCCGGGCCAGATCATGGTCAGGCCGCCGACCCCGCCGAGAAGACGGCCAGCCAAGGGTTCACCATATGAACCACTGCATTGAAACAAAAAGGCCGCTGTATCAGCGGCCTTTCTTCATTCTTGCCAGCAGAAGTGGCTGAATTAGATGGCTTCACCCATCTGATCCATCTTGCCCAGCAGGGCGCGCAGACGCTCTTGCCATGCAACGTGCTCGTTGCGCAGCTGATGGTTCTCGTCTTGCAGCTTGTTGTTCTGCTCTTTCAGCTCGTCCAGTTCCATCTTCAGCAGGGAGATGTTGTCGACGGCGGATTGGACTTTGGATTCGAGTTGCTCAAGGACTTCTAGTGACATATGTGCATACCTGTTTGTTCAATTGCGATGCCCCGACGCGGGCGATTCAAGCGCGTGAGGTCAGCATACCCTGATGCGCTCGGGACAAACAAGACGGTGCACCGGAAAATGCGCCTTCCCTGCCGGTATTGCCTAAATATGCGTCTATTTTTCTCGCAGGCAGCAGGAACGCCAGGCCGGGGCCAGGAGAACAGCACAAATGCGAGCTGGCGCCCGGTGCCAGACAGCGGCTTTTCCCGTCGTCGGCATCAGCCGTGCAGGGCGATGAAGGCTCCCATCAACAGGCAGGCGACCCCGTACATCAGCAGGCCGTAGAGCAGGTTCCAGCGCAGCAACAGAGTGGCGCTCAGGTTGTAGCGCGACGCCAGCGCCAGGTTGGATCCGGATAGAGGGCTGGTGCCGGTGGCGAGTCCCCAACCGAGCAGGAAGCACATGCCGAGCAGGCTGGGATCCGGCGAGAGCGGCCACAGCAGGGGCGCCAGCCCGGAGATGCTGATGAGGGGATGGACCCCTATGATGGCCACCAGGAAGATCAGCAGCAGGGTCAGGCTCGCCTCCAGCCAACCGAAGTGGTTGAACAGCGGCAGGCCGTGGCCGCCCCCGAGATCCAGCACCGAAAGCGCGCTGTTGATGCCCGCCGCCAGCAGACCCGCGCCGAGGAACAGCACCAGCTGGCCGCCGATGGCGGGGAAGCGCTCCACCACCTGGCGCTTGAGGGCCGCCCCGCGCCCGGCGTGTGGCATGAACAGCAGCGCCAGCAGGGGCGCCACCAGGGCGATCACCGCCATGATGCTGAGCGCCGGCCAGAGCCGGTTGATAAGCAGAACCAGCAGCGCCAGGGTCACCGGCAGCCCGAGCGTCTGCAAGCGCAGCGGATAGCCCTCGAAGTCGGCGACCCCGAGCCGCTCCACCTGCCAGGCGGTCAGTCCCATGGCCAACAGAGCGCCGACCAGGCCAAACGGCAATATGCTGGCAAGTTGCAGGCCGGGAGCATAGGTCAGGGCCACCGCCATGGCGACGAAGAAGGGAGACCAGAAGGCCGCCACGCAGAAGATCCGGCTCAGCACCATTATCTGACGCCGCTCGAGGGTGCCGTTTTTCTCCAGCCGATCGCCGATGATGAACAGCACCGAGAGGTTGATGACGGCGCCGAGCAGGTTGAGGCTGGCCATGGTGCTCCACAGCCCCTTGCGCCCGGACCAGGAGGCGGTGCCGGTCAACAGACCCGAGGTGGCGAGGTTGAGGGTACTGACGGCGGCAAACATGGTGAGCATGTTGATGTTGGGCAGCAACCAGGCACCCGGGCTCAGGCTGGCGCCACGCCACCAGGAGAAGATCAGCAGCAGGAGCGCCGCCCCGTACAGGGCCAGGGCTTGGCGCCGCGCGGCCCCCACCAGCCAGGGCCAGGTGAGCAGAGAGGCGGCCCAGGCGGCGATGGCTGCCGGCCAGGGGGAGAATCCCAGATAGAGATGCAGCAGGTTGAGCAGCCACATCCCCAGGATCAGATAACCTGACCAGCGCTTGACCATGGGCCCCTAGATGTTTTGATTCATGTCGAAAGAGGGCTTGTCACACTCGGGGCGGCCCACGATCTTGGCCGGCACCCCGGCCACCGTGGTATGGGGCGGCACCGGGTTTATCACCACGCTGCCTGCACCTATCTTGGCGCCCACCCCCACCTCGATATTGCCGAGCACCTTGGCGCCCGCCCCTATCATGACCCCTTCCCGGATCTTGGGGTGACGATCGCCGCTCTCTTTGCCGGTCCCGCCCAGGGTCACGCTCTGCAGAATGGAAACATCGTCCTCGATCACCGCAGTCTCGCCGACCACGATGCCGGTGGCATGGTCAAACATGATGCCCTTGCCGATCCGCGCGGCTGGGTGCACGTCGACCCCGAACACCACCGAGATCTGGTTTTGCAGATAGAGCGCCAGTGCGCGGCGGCCCTGGCGCCACAGCCAGTTCGCCACCCGGTAGCCCTGCAGGGCGTGGAAGCCCTTGAGGTAGAGCAGCGGGGTGGAGAAGAGATCGACGGCGGGGTCGCGGTCCTGCACGGCGCAGATGTCCGCGGCCACCATAGCCAGCAGCTCGGGCTCGCTGCGCAGGGCCAGTTCGATCACCTCCCGCAGGGCGATGGCCGGCATGGTAGTGCTGTCGAGCTTGTTCGCCAGCTGGAAGCTGAGCGCCGATCGCAGATCCCCGTGGTTGAGGATGGTGGAGTGGAAGAAGCTGGCCAGCATGGGCTCCTGAGTCGCCATGCACTGCGCTTCTTGCTGAATTTTTTGCCACGTTTGGGCAACCAGATCGTCCATGTTACAGCCTACTGTTGTTCAGGGTGAGGGCCTTTTTGTTCTTTTGTCAGCACCGAGATGGGGTCCATGTGAATGATCACATCCATCCGCTCAAATGACTGGCGCACGGCCAGCTCAGCCTCGTCGGCTATCTGATGAGCCTTGACCAGCGGCAGCTGATCATCCAGTTCCAGATGCAGTTGCGCGAAACGGGTCGGCCCGGATTGACGGGTACGCAGATCATGCACGCCATGTACCCCCTCAACGGCACAGCAGAGGGCCATTATTCTCGCTTGTTCCTCCTCTGGCAACTGACGATCAAGCAGGGCCTGCACCGATTCGTAGCCGATCTGGACCGCGCCCCACACCAGGAACAGGCCGATCAGGATGGCAAACAGGCCATCGGCCCAGAACCAGCCCTGCCCCGCCAGCACCAGCGCCAGCAAGACGCCGGCGTTGAGCAGCAGATCGGAGCGGTAGTGCAGCATGTCGGCCTTGATGGCCACGCTGTTGGTGCGCACCACCACCCAGCGCTGGAAGCTGACCAGCAGCAGGGTCAGCAGGATGGAGCCGCCGCTGACCCAGAGCCCGGCCTCCAGCCGCTGCACCGGCGCCTGATTGAGCAGGGAAGAGATGCCGTGCATCATCAGCAGCAGGGCCGAGCCCGAGATGAAGGCCGACTGAATGAGGCCCGCCAGGGACTCCGCCTTGCCGTGGCCGAAGCGATGCTCGTCATCCGCCGGCACCAGGGCGTAGCGGATGGCAAACAGGTTGATGAGGGAGGCACTGACGTCCATGAAGGAGTCGGTGAGGGAGGCCAGCAGACTGGAGGAGTCCGTCATCAGCCAGGCGATCAGCTTGCCCACGATAAGCAGGGTCGCGACCGTGACGGCCGCCATGCTGGCCAGGGTGACCCAGCGAGAATATTGTTGATGGCTCAAAACCGGCTTTCCTCTGGCGCGTAAAAATCTATTATACCCTGACCCGAGCGTCAGTTTGGCGTGCAAAATCAACGGAGTGACTCCTGATGAACAAAATACTCCTGGTCGACGACGATCTCGATCTGACCCAGCTGCTGACCGAGATCCTGACCCTGGAAGGGTTTGCGGTCACGGTGGCCGAGGATGGTGAGGAGGGGTTGCTGCGACTGGCGGAGCAGAGGTTCGATCTGGTGCTGCTGGACGTGATGATGCCCAAGCTCAACGGCTTCGCCATGCTGGCCAAGCTGCGCAAACGCTACGAGACCCCGGTGCTGATGCTGACCGCCCGCGGTGACAGCCAGGACAGGGTCAACGGGCTGGAAGCCGGCGCCGATGACTATCTCGCCAAGCCGTTCGACGATCGGGAGCTGCTGGCCCGGGTGCGGGCCATTTTGCGCCGCACCCAGAGCGTGCCGCCCCAGCGCGGCGCGGCGGACGAGCTGCGCTTCATGGATCTGGTGCTGCAACCCGGCCTGCAACAGGCGCGCTGCAACGACGAGCTGCTGGAGCTCACCGCCACCGAGTTTGGCCTGCTGGAGTGTCTGCTGCGCAGCCCTGGTCAGATCGTCAGCAAGAATCTGCTGTCGGAACAGGTGCTTGGCAAGAAGCTCGAGCCCTTCGATCGGGCCATCGACATGCACCTGAGCAACCTGCGCAAGAAGCTGCCGGAGCGCCAGGACGGCCAGCCCCGCTTCAAGACGGTGCGTGGCCGAGGCTATCTCTGGCTGGAGCAGGCATGACTGCCATCCGATCTTTTGGTGGACTCTCTACCCAGATATTTCTCTGGTTCTGGTTCATGCTGCTGGTTTTGCTTGCTGCAGTAGTCATATTACCTACCCTGGATCCGCGCAACATCATCCCCCTGCCCGAACACGAGGTGACCCGGATGAACAACAACCTGCGGGCGCTGCAGGCGGGGGCGGATCCGAATCAGGACTTCGATCTGATGCAGGCCATCGGCGCCGCCGGCCTGCTGCCGGTGGACAACGTCTACCTGCGCGATGCCAAGGGGCAGATGCAGTCCACCACGCGCCTGAGCAAGTTCGTCATCCGCTTCATGCTGGATTCGGACAACCCGGCCAAGCCCATGCTGGGCAGCGAGCACCAGCGGGCCATCGCAGGCCCCTTCCTGATGCAGCACCACGGTCAGCCTTATCACGTCTACTTCGGTCTCAACGTCGAAAACTCCTACCTGTTCCTGTTTATCCAGATTTTGGATCACCCGATCCAGATCCTCGGCATCGCCATGTTGGTCAGCACCCCGCTCTGTCTGTTGCTGGCCTGGCGGCTGACCCGTCCCATACTGCAGTTGCAGCAATCCGTCTCTCAGCTGGCACAAGGCAAGCTGGAGACCAAAGTGCCCAACCTGGGACGGCGGGACGAGATAGGCCAGTTGGCGGATCACGTCAGCTACATGGTCGATACCCTCAAGAACATGATCCAGAAGCAGAAACAACTGCTCTCCGACATTTCCCACGAGCTGCGCAGCCCCCTCACCCGCATCCAGCTGGCGCAGGCGCTGATCCGCCGCAAGCAGGGGGACAGCAGCGAGCTGGCGCGGATCGAGGCCGAGATCGGGCGCCTCGACAAGCTGATCGGCGATCTGCTGGACCTGTCCCGGGTGCAACAACACGTGGAGGCCCCGGTGCTGCTGCCCCTGGCGGATCTGCTGGAGCCCATACTGGACGACGCCAGCTTCGAGGCGCACCAGAATGGCAAGCAGCTCAGGCTGCCGCCGCTGCCGACCGAGTCGCTCAAGATGTGGCCGGAACTGCTGGCGCGGGCGCTGGAGAACCCGCTTCGCAACGCACTCAAGTACGCCCGCGAGTACATCAAGGTGGACTGGTATCGGGAAGGACGGGAGTGGGTGATGACCATCCGGGATGATGGTCCTGGCGTGCCGGTGGAGCAGCAGGCCCAGCTATTTTTGCCGTTCTTTCGGGTCGATGACGCCCGCAACGCCAAGACGGGTGGCACAGGACTGGGTCTCGCCATCGCCGCCGAGGCGATCGCCCGCCACGGAGGCAGCATCCGGGCCAGCAGCAACCAGCCAAACGGGCTCGTCATCACCATACGCCTGCCCCTGGCGTGAAGGCCCTTTTCATCGCGGCGGGCGCTGGGTATGCTGGCGCCCTTATTGCGTCCCTCAGGATCCCCCATGCTCGACATAGTGCTCTATCAACCGGAAATCCCGCCCAATACCGGCAACATCATCCGCCTCTGTGCCAATACCGGCTACCGGTTGCACCTGATAGAGCCGCTGGGTTTCGAGTGGGATGACAAGCGGGTGAAGCGGGCCGGACTCGACTATCACGAGTTTGCCGACATCAAACGCTGGCCGAACTATGAGGCGTTTCTGGCGGCGGTGGCACCGAAGCGGGTGTTTGCCTGTACCACCAAGGGGCGTACCGCCCACTCGGCGGCCGAGTTCGCCCTGGGGGATGCCCTGCTGTTCGGGCCCGAGAGCCGCGGCCTGCCGGCGGAGATCATCGAGAGCCTGCCATTTGAGCAGCGGCTGCGCATCCCCATGCTGCCCCAGAGTCGCAGCATGAACCTGGCCAATGCGGTGTCCGTGTTCGTGTACGAGAGCTGGCGCCAGTTCGGCTATCAGGGCTCCCTCTAAACCTTGGTCATATCCGCGCCGATCTCATCTCCCCGGCGCGGCTTCACTCCCCTCTCCCCCAACCCCCTGTGCGAAGAAACCGCACTCAGGCACGATCGGCGGATGCAGTCCCGTGCACACCGAGCAGGCGGCCATCTTGCTCCAGTCGCCAGCATAGCCAGCCCAGGGTCAGCCCACGCCCCGTCATCAGGGCGGCCATGGCGGCCCACAGGGCGGCCACGCCCCAGTCCTGGCACAGCCACCAGATGGGGAAGAAGCCCGCAAACACCGCTACCAGCATGCTGTTGCGCATCTCGCGGGCCCGGGTCGCCCCGATGAAGACACCATCCAGCAGGAAGCACCAGACCGCCAGCAGCGGCATGACCACCAGCCAGGGCAGCTGACGGTTCGCCTCGGCGATCACCTCAGGTATGTCGGTGATATGGGTGATGAGCGAGGGCCCGCCCAGCAGGAAGGCCAGCGAGAAGCCCAGGGCGATCAACAGGGCCCAGCCCAGGTTGAGGGCGATGGCCTCCCTCAGCCCCTGCCTGTCCCGCCGCCCGATGGCACGGCCCACCATGGCCTCCACCGCGTAGGCAAAGCCGTCCAGCCCGTAGGAAATAAGCATGAGGAAGTTGAGCAGCACCGCATTGGCGGCCACCGCCACGTCCCCGAGCCGCGCCCCTTGCAGCGTCATGAAGGCGAAGCAGAGTTGCAGACAGAGGGAGCGGATGAAGATGTCCCGATTCAAGCCGAGCAGCCGCCGCAGTGCGGGCCACTGCCGCCAGCGCCGCCAGGCGCCATGCCACACCTCGGCCGACAGGTGACGCAGACGGAGACTCACCAGCCAGAGTCCGAGCCCAAGCGCGCAGTAATCCGCCAACAGGGAAGCGCTAGCCACCCCCTTGACCTGCCAGCCCAGCCCCAGCACGAACCAGGCATCCAGCACCATGTTGACCATGTTGCTGAAGATCAGCAGCAGCATGGGGCTGCGCGCATCCTGCATGCCCAGCAGCCAGCCCATGATGACTAGGTTGCACAGGGCCGCCGGGGCGCTCCAGATACGGATAGACACGTATTCGCCGGCGTAGAACTGCACCTCGGGCGAGCCGCCACTCAGCGCTATGAGGGCCGGCAAAAAGGGCAGCAACAGCAGCAGGAGCGCGGCGCCGAGGCCGACCGCCAAGCCCAGCGCCAGGGTATCCAGTTGCCCCTCGGCACTGGCGGCGCCATGGGCCTGGGCGGTCAGCCCGGTGGTGGACATGCGCAGGAAGCCCAGCAGCCAGAAGATGAGATTGATGAGGGTCGCCCCCACCGAGACGCCACCGAGGAACCAGGCCTGGCCGAGATGACCTATCACCCAGGTATCCACCAGCCCCAGCAGAGGGGTGGTGACGTTCGAGAACACCATGGGCAGGGCCAGGGCGAACACGGCCCTATGGCGCCTGGGGTCGCGCAACCAGGGCGGGATCAGCATGAGCAGAAGACCAGTTGAGGGCTCACTCGTCCGCCAGCCGTACTATCTTGGCAAAGTCGGAAACCATCCCATCCATCGCCACATGAGGCACCAGGCCTGGGCCCACCTCGGGACGGAACACGGCCACCAGCTTGCCCGCCGGATTGATCAGCACTATGGAGGCGGAGTGGTCGATCAGGTAATCCTTGCTGCCGTGCTCCACGATGGAGTAGACGAGACCCAGGTTGCGCACGAAGGGGAACAGGTGCGGATGGGGGGCCGTTGCCGCCCTGAACTCAGGCTGGAAGAAGGCGGTGTAGCGCTTGAGGCGGGCACTGTCATCGCGCTTTGGATCCGCTGAAACGAACACCACCTGGCTGCTGGGGGCGATCTTCTTCAGCTCTGGATAGACGGAGTTCAGATCCGCCAGCGTGGTCGGGCAGATGTCCGGACAATAGGTGTAGCCGAGAAACAGGAAGGTCCAGTGTCCGCTCAGATCCTTCGCCGTGAACGGCTGGCCCTCGCCATCGGTGAGGGTGAAGGGGTTGATGTCCCGCCCCGCTGGATAGTAATCGGCCCGCTCCGGCAAGGAGGGCTGACTCCAGTAGTAAGCCGCCATCAGACCACCAACCAGCAGCAGAAACAGCAGGGGATATCGAGGTTTAACCATATAAAATAATGCCTTGTTTGTCTGAACAGGCGAAGGAACAGGCCCTGTGGAGCCGTATTGTAACCCGGCCTCTCCCGTCTCTGGCTACCCCCGGCGCCGGATCCCGGGCAGGAAAGAGTCGATGGCCTCTGCAACAGGCCGTCGTTGTCGAGCAGAGCGAGTCGAAAAATCCATACAAAACAAAAGCCCCACCATGGGCGGGGCTCTTCGGATGGCAGGAGATGATCAGGGTCGCTGCCGTTGCTGCACTTGCGAGCGTCGGACCCCGTGCAACGGCACTACTGGGGCCGTCCAGGGTGCATCCGGCAAGCCTATGTCATGGTGGCGCCGAAACAGCCGCACCAGACGCACTATCTTGTCCTTGGGACACCCCAGCCAGATGGTCCAGCCATCGCCCTTGTGGTACACCCAGAGCGCATAAAACCACGTCATCCGGCTGCCCTTGATGAAGCGGGTGATGGAAGATGCGGGGGCAACGGCCAGACCCGGATCCCATGGCGAGCTTGAAGCCATACCTGTCCTCCTTGCTCAGCAGACCGCGATCCGTGTCCCACCAGAGGCACCTGAACACAATCGCATGCTGACTGTACGAGCCGCTTCGGGCCAGGCGTGTGACCTGCCTGTCGTCTCCCGAGCGACCCTCCTTCTATCCCGCGCACCTCGGCGAGGTGTCCGTTATGCATCCCTGCGGCCTTCCCAGGCCGGATCAGGTAAAGACCCGGCGCCATGGCTGACACCGGCGACCCAGCAGCATGGCGGGCCTTTTCAAAGAATATATCCGAAATGCCGACCGTGTGATGGCGCTGTGAGGTACAGGCAAGAAAAGTCGCGGGGATCAGGGGAACAAGGGGATGGCGGGACACTCTGGCAGAAACGACACGGCCTCCCGCAGGAGGCCGTGTCAGGCATCAGAGGCTTACATCCAGTCGGCGTTGCGGATAACGCCAACCGCCAAACCTTCGATGGTGAGGTGCTGGCTGGCGAGATCCACCGAGATGGGGGAGAGCTCTTCGTTCTCCGGCAGCAGCCACACCTGGCTGCCCTTACGCTGGAAGCGCTTGACGGTGACATCCTCATCGAGGCGGGCGACCACCACCTGGCCGTTGCGCACGTCCTGGGTCTTGTGCACCGCCAGCAGATCCCCGTCCATGATGCCGATGTTCTTCATGCTCATCCCCTGCACCCGCAGCAGGAAGTCTGCCCTCGGATGGAACAGGGCGGGATCCACCTGATAGTGGCTCTCTATGTGCTCCTGGGCCAGGATGGGCTCGCCGGCGGCGACCTTGCCGATCAGTGGCAAGCCGTTCTCTTCCGGCGCCTCTTCCTCTTCGAGCAGCAGGCGAATACCGCGAGAGGTGCCTGGCATGATCTCGATGACCCCTTTCTTGGCCAGGGCCTTCAGATGTTCCTCGGCCGCATTGGCCGACTTGAAACCAAGCTTCTGGGCAATCTCGGCGCGAGTCGGCGGCATGCCGGTCTCGTTCATGTTCGCCTTGATCAGCTCCAGCACTTCAGCCTGGCGGGGGGTAAGGGGTTTCATAGCATGGGCACCTGTCTTTTTATACAGCACACTGGCAGTATATACAGTGCTGGGGCCAAGGCAAGGCGTTGCTGACATTTGTCCCGTCTCTGTCGCACTTATTGCCACAAAATGGCCCATCCTTGATCCTGTGCCGCCACTCATCCTACCTCTCGGCGACAAGCCAGCGGTGATTTGTTATGCTCACGCCGCATTTTTTTGGAGAGCAGACACCCATGTCCATCGGACAGAAGATTTCCAGAGCCATACTGCAATGGCCGGTCAGCGGCTTGGTCAACCACAAGAGCCTGCCGGAAAACCCCATTACGGAACTGGACCTGGACCCGGCCAGACCCATTGTCTACGCCCTGAAAACCAGCTCGATCACCGATCTGATGACCCTGCAGCAGTGCTGCGAGGATCTCGGCCTGCCAGGTCCCTTCACTCCCCTTGAGCTGAACGGCCAGCTGCTGCCGCGCTACGTCTGTCTGGATCGTCCGCCTCCCCTGTTTGGCAAGCGCACCAAGCCGCTCCCCTTCTTGCAAGAGTTTCACCAACTGCTGGACCTGCACAAGCAGGATCCGGCACTGGACATCCAGGTCGTCCCCGTCACCCTGTTCTGGGGCCGCGCCCCGGGCCGGGAGGGGGAAGAGGCCTCCGGCTGGAACATCATCAGCAGCCTGGCACCAAACCGTCTCAAGAAGGCGCTGATCGTGATCCTCAAGGGACGCGAGAACCTGGTGCGCTTCTCCCCGCCGCTCTCCCTGCGTCACATGGCGGACAAGCACGGCACCGACGAGGCCATTGCCCACAAGCTGGCGCGGGTGGCGCGCACCCACTTCAGCCGCCAGCAGCTCGCCGCCACCGGCCCCAAGCTGCCCAACCGCAACCTGCTGTTCAAGCAGTTGCTGGATTCCAGTGTGATCCAGCAGGCCATCGAGGAAGAAGCCGAGCGCGAGGGCATCAGCCTGGAGAAGGCGCAGAAACGCGCCCACGGCTACATGGACGAGATTGCCTCCAACTTCTCCTTCCGTCTGATCCGGCTCGGCGAAACCTTCCTCGGCTGGCTGTGGAACAAGCTCTATCGCGGCCTCTCGGTCAACGGCGCAGAGCGGGTGCGCCAGCTGGCGCAGGAAGGCCACGAAATAGTCTACGTGCCCTGCCATCGCAGCCACATGGACTACCTGCTGCTCTCCTACGTCATCTACCACCAGGGCATGGTGCCGCCCCACATAGCGGCGGGCATCAACCTGAACTTCTGGCCGGCGGGCCCCATCTTCCGCCACGGCGGCGCCTTCTTCATTCGCCGCACCTTCAAGGGCAACCCGCTCTACAGCACGGTATTTCGTGAGTACCTGAACCTGCTGTTCGCCAAGGGTTACTCGGTGGAGTTCTTCACCGAGGGCGGCCGTTCCCGCACCGGTCGCCTGCTGCCTCCCAAGACCGGCATGCTGGCCATGACATTGCAGGCCATGATGCGCGGGCTGGACAGGCCGGTGACCCTGGTCCCCGTCTATCTCGGCTACGAGCACGTGATGGAGGTGAACACCTATCACAACGAGCTCAAGGGCAACCGCAAGGAGAAAGAGAGCTTCCTGCAGGTGCTCGGCATCTTGCGCAAGCTGCGCAACTATGGCCGGGGCTTCGTGAACTTCGGTGAGCCGCTGACCCTCAACAGCTACCTCGGCGAGCATGTGCCGAACTGGAAGGAGAGCATTGGCCGAGAGGAGCGCCCGGAGTGGATGGCCCCCACCGTCAACCGGCTGGCCGAGCTCTTGATGACTCGCATCAACGACGCCGCCGCCGTCAACGGTCTGACCCTGAGCGCCCTGGCCCTGCTGGCCGCCGAGCGCCACGCCCTGACCCGGGACGAGCTGCAGGCGCAGCTCAACACCTATCTGGACCTGCTCAAGCAGGTGCCCTACAGCCCCCAGAGCACAATCCCGGACGAGGATGCCAAGACCCTGCTGGATCAGGCGATGGAGCTCAACAAGTTCGAGGTGAGCGAAGACAAGCTGGGCCAGATAGTCAGCCTGGATCGCTACCAGGCGATCCTGCTGACCTACTATCGCAACAACATACTGCACCTGTTTGCCCTGCCCTCCCTGGTGACGGCACTGATCGAGCGCTGCGAGGGGATCAGCCGCAGCGAGATCGTCGCCCGCTGCGTCGACATCTATCCCTTGCTCAAGACAGAGCTGTTCCTGCGTTATCAGGAAGAAGAGCTACCCGAGCTGATCGATTCCCTGCTGTCCGAGTTGCAACGCCAGCAACTCATCGAGGAGCGCGAGGGCGGCTACTGGGTCAACCCGCTCAACCAGATGCGGTTGCTGCTCTTGGCCGAGAGTATCCAGGAGACGCTGCAGCGCTACGCCATCGTGCTGACCCGGGTGCTGGCCCAGCCCTATATCGAGGCGGAACAGCTGGAGGCGGATGGCCTGATGATGGCGGAGCGTCTCGGCACCCTGCACGGCATCAATGCCCCCGAGTTCTTCGACCAGAAGCTGTTCAGCACCCTGATCCACACCCTGCGCAGCGAAGGCTATCTGGATCCGGGCTGCAAGCCGGATCTCGGTCGTTTCCAGGCGCTGGCCGACAACATAGTGCCGCTGCTCAGCACCCGCATCCGCCGCACCATAGAAGCCGGCAACCGGATCTGATGCAGTAACGAAGCGAGCAACCGCTGACTGCGATACCACGGGAAATAAAAAGGCCGCATCTGATGCGGCCTTTTTTATGACATTGAGTCGCCAGCAAGCTGATCGCTCAGGAACAGGATTCAGCCGCCGAGCAGGAAGCCGGATTTCCCTTTTGCAGGTTGGGGCGCGGCCTTCAAGGCGGCGGTCAGATCCTGCGCCTCCTCGCATTGGCCGCACAGCCCCTGCAGGATCTGCAACTGCTGCTGGGCTTTCTCGCGCTCACCGTTCTGCAGATAGGCCTCCCCTAAGTATTCGTGGGCACCGCGGTGTTTCGGGTCTATCTCCAGCGCCTTGTCGTAATAGGGGAAGGCCTGAGCCAGCCGACCCGACTTGCGGGCCACGTAACCGGACCAGTTCCATACATCGGCCGAGTTGGCCGCATCCTGGCGCAGATCCCGCAGCAGCGCCTCGGCCTGCTGCCACTGCTGCGCCTTCACCAGTTGCTCGACCCGCTGCAACTTCTGCTGGGTCATGGAGACGCTGCCACCGCTACTGCTCGCTCCACCTCCTCCACTTCCACCACCGCTACTACCGCCGCCTCCCGCCGCCAGCGCCAACCCGCTTATGAGACACAGGGTGCCCACCAGCACTAATTTCATGGCTTTCATGACTCGCCTCCACAGGTTCATATCAGGATCCCACCTACTAGGTTAGACCCCGACCGAGCACGAAGATGAGATGGTGGCGCGGCTTGTCTGCCCGCGAGAGACACACTGCATTCGACACCAAGGCCATCCGCCCGAGGGATGGGTTGCGAAGGCGTCATAGCGGAAAGAGAACTTGCGGGTGGGATAGGTGAAAATGACGGGAAGAAACGGGCCGGCAGGCTGCCGGCCCCTGGGTCAGTCGTTTTCCAGGCTGGCGAGGCAGTGGGACAGGGTGCGGGCCAGAGCCCCCTGATTGCGCAGCACCACGGCGCGGGCCTGCTCACCCATCTCGCGGCGCTTGCCGGCCTCGCTCAGCAGCTCGCTCACCCTGGCCCCCAGCGCGGCGGCGTCCTCCACCACGGCGGCGCCCCCCTGGGCCACCAGCTGGCGAGTGATGTCACTGAAGTTGAAGTAGGCGGGACCAGTCAGGCAGGGCTTGCCGAGCGCCGCCGGCTCCAGCAGGTTGTGCCCGCCGATGGGCACCAGGCTGCCGCCGACGAAGGCCAGATCCGCCGCCGCCATCATCAGCGGCAGCTCCCCCATGGTATCGCCGAGATAGATGCGATCCGCCGATTTAAGCGGTTCCCCCTGCTGACAGGTACGCCGCACGCAGCCGTAAGAGGCGCACAGCTCGGCGGTCCGATCGAAGCGCTCCGGGTGGCGCGGTACCAGGATCAGCAGCGCCGCCGGGTGGGCCTTCAGCACCAGATCGAAGGCGGCCAGCACCTGCTCGTCCTCCCCCTGATGGGTACTGGCGGCGATCCAGACCGGCCGCCCCTCCCCCAACTGTTGGCGCAGGGCGCGGCCCTTGGCCAGCAGATCCTCATCCAGCTGGATATCGAACTTGATGGAGCCGGTCACCGCCAGCCGCTCGCGGCCGATGCCGAGACGATGGAAACGATCCCCGTCGTCCTGGTGCTGGCACAGCAGGTGAGTGAGCGGGCGGCTGAGGGCATCGAAGGCCCCCTGGAAGCGGGCATAGCGCTGGCAGGAGCGCTCGGAGAGCCGCGCGTTGAGTATGGTCACCGGCAGATGGCGCGCCTCGCAGGCCGCCAGCCAGTTTGGCCACAGCTCGGTCTCCATCACCCAGAGGGCGCGGGGCTTGAAGGTGTTGAGAAACGCGGATACCGCCCAGGGATAATCGAGGGGGGCGTAACGATGCACCACCAGATCCCCGAGTTTCTCCGCCTGCTCGGCGCCGGTGCGAGTGGTGGTGGTGAGCAGGATCGGCAAATCAGGCCGCTCGGCCTTGAGGGCGCGGATAAAGGGGCTGATCGCCAGGGTTTCCCCCACGCTGACCGTGTGGATCCAGAGCGGCGCCTCCGGCTGCTCGGTTAACCGGGCACTGGGCGGGACCCGCCCCAGGTGCTCGGCCCAACGCGCGCCAAAACCCGGCTTGCCCTTCTTCGGTCGATAGAGGGCCAGCAGCACCAGGGGCAGGCCGAGATGGATCAACAGGTTGTAGAGCAGCCGGTAGATCATGCTAGGTACCTTGTTCTTTAGTAGTGGATCCGTCCACCGGCAGCAGGGCTATGGTCAGATCCGCTGTCTCACCGCGCTCCAGCCGCTTTCCCGCCTCTATCACCTGCTCCGGCATCAGCTCGATCAGGCACTTGAGGTGACCAAACTTGCAGGTGCGCTTGAAGCAGGGGCGGCACTCGATGTCGGTGTGCACTATCTCGACCCGGTCCGCCAGCGGTGGGGTGTAGAGGGGCGAGGTGGAGCCATAGACGCCGATCAGCGGCCGGTTGAGGGCGGCGGCGACGTGCATCAGGCCGGAGTCGTTGGCGATGACCCGACCAGCCAGCGCCATCAGATCGATCGCCTCGTGCAGACTGGTCTTGCCCGCCAACACGTGGCAGTTGGGGCGCGACAGGGGATTGATGCGATCGCGGATGGTGTTGGCCACCGGCACATCCTTGTTTGAGCCGAAGATCCACACCTGCCAGCCTTCATCCAGATGCTTCTGGGCCACCACGGCGTAGTGTCCCTCAGGCCAGCGCTTGGCCGGGCCGAACTCGGCGCCCGGGCAGAGCACCAGCACGGGGCGGGCGCGATCCAGCCCGAGCCGCTCCAGCGCCTTGCCCTGATTGATGAGATCCACGTGCAGGGATGGATGCGGAATGGTCGGAATGTCGGCGCGGCTCTTCATCTGCGCCTTGGGATAGGCCAGCGCCAGATAGGCTTCCACCATCAACGGGAAGGCCTTCTTGTTGCTGCGCAGGTCGTTGAGCAGGCCGAAGCGATGCTCTCCCTTCCAGCCGGTACGCACCGGGATGCCGGCGAACCAGGGGATCAGCGCCGACTTCATGGAGTTGGGCTGAATGATGGCCTGATCGTACTGCTCGGCAGCCAGCTGCTTGCCAAGCCGGCGGCGGGCTCCCAGCTTGAAGTCGCCGTGGCCGAGCGGCATGGGGATCGCCTTGTCCACCTCGGGCATCCGCTCCAGCAGCGCCACGCACCAGGCCGGCGCCATCACGTGCAATTCGCAGTCTGGCTGATTGGCCTTGATCGCCTTGTAGAGGCTCTGGGACATCACCATGTCGCCGACCCAGGAGGGGCCGATCACCAATATCTTCAGCTTATGCATCTTGGGCATCTCTTGGGCCAAGCCCAGCGGTTAATCGTTATTGGGCGAGATTATGCCCCAAGAATTATCGGATAAATAACAGAAGATCCCCGCCGGGCGTTTTTCGGCCGGGCCAGGGAGCGCGCCCGCAGTGGATCCTGCGCTGCGAGCTTGGGTATCCCAAACGGCCGGCTGCATCACAGACCCTCCCTTTGGCCCTCACGGGCAAGGCTGGGCAGCAGAGGGTCAATATCCCTCTCCTGGCCCAGGACTCATGCCCCGATCGCCGTTTTAGGCTAGAATGGGCGCCAATTCGAGCATGGCCCGCTCGCCGGGCGCCAACGAGAGCCCTTTACCCGTGACAAAACCGACCCTGGCGGCCGTTCTGATCGTCAAGAATGAAGCAGACAACCTGCGCGCCTGCCTCGCCTCCCTCGGCGATCTGGTGGATGAAATCGTCATCCTCGACTCCGGCAGCCAGGATGAGACCCCGAGCATCGCCACCGAATTCGGCGCCCGCTTCTTCGTCAACGCCAACTGGCCAGGCTTTGGCCGCCAGCGCCGCCTCGCCCAGTCCCATGTCCAGTCCGACTGGGTGCTGTGGCTGGATGCGGACGAGCGGCTCACCGCCGAGCTCAAAAGCGCCATCGCCGCCGTCATGGCCAACCCGGCCAAGGACACCATCTACTCGATCCCGCGCCTCTCCTGGGTGTTCGGCCGCTTCATCCGCCACAGCGGCTGGTATCCGGATCGGGTGCTGCGCCTCTACCCCAGGGCGCTGACCGGCTACAACGAGGCGCTAGTGCACGAGAAGGTGGAGGTACGCGCCAACATGCAGATCGTCAACCTGCACGGCGACCTGCTGCACTTCACCTACCGGGATCTGGAGCACTACCTGGTGAAGTCCGCCGGTTATGCCAGGGCCTGGGCCGATCAGCGCACCGCCCGTGGCAAGAAGGGCTCCCTCGGCCAGGGGCTGGTGCATGCGCTCGGCTGCTTCCTCAAGATGTATCTGCTCAAGGCGGGCTTCCTCGACGGCAAGCAGGGGCTGCTGCTCGCCATCCTCTCCGCCCACTCCACCTTCGTGAAGTATGCCGACCTCTGGATCCGCCAGCAGCCCAAGGTGCCGGATCAGAAGGGCCAGTGACCCAGGCACAGGGCCGAGGCAACCACAGAGCCCGGAGAACCCCATAAATGCCGGATCGGATTAGCGATTAATCCTGTATTACATAAAAAAACAGGGCCTATAACGGGCCCCGTTTGCATTTATCAGTGTTTTGTCTGCCAGAAGGGCGAGGCCCAGCGCGCGATCGCCGCCGCCATGGTCTTGGGATCGAGCTGGCTCATGTCCTCCGGGTGATCGCTGTCTTCCGGCGGGCTGAACGCCAGGTGGCGGCCCTCGCTGTTGAGCGGGCGCCAGCGCAGCGGGGTGGCGGAGCGGTGGGCCGGGAAGAAGCCGATGGTGGGCACGTCCAGCGCCGCCGCTATGTGCAGCGGCCCCGTGCTGCCCGCCACGAACAGGGCTGCGTTGGCCATCACCTGACAGAACTTCGGCAAGCCTTCGTCGGAGCGATAGATCCAGCCGTTGCCGCCGTGGGCCAGCAATTCCGCCGCCAGCTGCTCGGCCTTGCTCTCTTCCCCCGGCCCCGCCGTCAGCACGCACTGCAACTCGGGGCAGGCCTGGTTGAGCTTGATGATGAGGCGGGCGTACTGCTCGATGGAGAGGTTGTTGGCCGAACCACCGCTGCCGGCGTGCACCATCAGCCAGGGGCGGCTCGCATCCAGCTTGAGTTTGCTGGCCACCTGCTCGCGCACCTGCTGCAGGCACTGCGCATCGAAGCTGAGGTAGGGCGCACTGGGCTCCACCGCGCTCAGCTGTTGGTCGGCGAGGAAGCGGCGAACCAGATCCAGGTTGTACTCATACTCCGGCTTCTGGGAGCGGGAGCGGCGCTGGATCAGGCGCTGGTTGTAGAGCACCTGGGCCAGCTTGGTGGCCGGCGCCAGCCGGTAGGGGATGTGGGCCTTCCACACCAGTTTGGCGTTGCGGGTATTGGAGAAGAGGCAGATGGCGGCATCGAAGGCGGCAGCCTTGATGCGTGCCAACAGGGCCCGTTGCTGCTCCTTGTCGGCCCGGGCGCCCGGATCCAGGATGACCTCGTCAATCCAGGGGCAGAGGCGGGCCAGGGGCGCCGTATAGGCAGGCACCAGGGCAGTCACATGACAATCCATGGAACCCTTGAGCATGGCGAAGCTCGGCCAGGCCAGCATGAAGTCACCAATCTTGTCATTGCGTACTACCAGAATGCGTTTCATAAGAAATCCCTTTGCTTCCTGTCACCAATGCAGGAAGGCTTGATGCGCGGTGCGGGTATTCTTGCCTGATGCAGGGCTATTCTCAAGCGATGCAGCACCTTGTCGCCGATTTGGGGCAGCGGGATCTGCCCCTCGCGCCAGGTTTCGTACAGAAACTGACGTCACCCGGTCGCGGCAACCGTGCAATAGACCCTATAATGCGACCCAATTTCCCGGTTGCAGGAACTCCCAGCATGACCAACAAGGTAATCTATCCAGGCACCTTCGACCCCATCACCAACGGCCATACCGACCTGATCGAGCGGGCCGCCAAGCTGTTTGATGAAGTGGTGGTCGGGGTGGCCAACAGCCCGAGCAAGAAGCCCTTGTTCGATCTGGCGGAGCGCGTCCTGCTTGCCCAGCAGGTGTCGGCGCACCTGCCCAATGTCAGGGTGGTCGGCTTCTCCGGCCTGTTGGTGGATTTCGCCAGGGATCAGCAGGCCAATGTGCTGATCCGCGGCCTGCGCGCCGTCTCCGACTTCGAATACGAGTTCCAGCTCGCCAACATGAACCGGCACCTGATGCCGGAGCTGGAGAGCGTCTTCCTCACCCCGTCGGCGGAGAACTCCTTCATCTCCTCGACCCTGGTGAAAGAGGTGGCCCTGCACGGCGGCGACATCCGCCAGTTCGTCTCTCCCCTGGTCGCCCAGGCGATCGCCACTAAGCTGGGCAAGTAACCGCGCCGGCAGGCGCCTGACGGCTCGGCGTCACTCCGATGTGACGCCGTCAGCTCAGCGCCTGCCAGCACCCCTGGTGCAGCGCATCCAGCCACTCATAGCGGCGCCGGTACATGGCCCGCTTCTTGGCCGCGATCTCCTCAAGCGGCTTGCGCACCACCGGGGGCAGCCGCACGAAGTTGGCATCCAGATCGAGGGCGCCAAACTCCTGCCACAGCTCGTCATAATCCGCCTGCAGGCAGGCCCGCTTCTTCTTGCTGTAACGCTTGGCCTGGTAGATGTGCGCCTTCATCCGCACCGCCGAGAGGCGGCTCGCCCCCATGGCCTCGGCCAGCGCCATCACCAGCATCACCACCAGCGACTTGGGTCGCAAGCCATGGCCGGCCTTGGTCAGCGCCCGCACCTGCTCCTGAGGCTCGGCCACACAAGGCTCGGGCCCCTGCACCGAGCCTATCACCAGCGCCAGATCGGCCTCGCAGCCCCCGAGGGAGAAGGCGCAGCTGTAGAGCCGCTCCCCCCGCCCGTTGACGATGGAGAGCGCCAGCTCGGCCTCCCGCCGGAAGGTGCCGTCGTGGCGTAGCACGATGCGATAGTCAGTGTCGGGGTAGCGGCCCAGCTCTATGCCCTTCCCCAGGTAGAGGGGATCGATAAGGTGCGGGTAACGGGCCAGCAGCAGACGGTAGTGATCCTCCACCATGGCGGCGCGCTGACTCACGGTGGAGCAGGCGAAGCGATAGGGCCGCATCGGTTTGTCGAGCAGCTCGGGATAGTGGGCGGGCAGGGCCTTGAGCGGCTCCGCCTGGAACAGCTCGAACACCCGGTTCAGCTGCGACCGGTAGAGCAGGCTGCGCAGCACGAACTTGCCGCGATTGAAGGTTTTACGGGCGCTGCCCTCCGGGTAGAGGTAGCAGGCCATTTTTTGGGCACAATAGTGCCCCTGCCGGGACAGATGATCCCAGTCTATTGATTTCGTTGTCATTTTATTATCTCGTCTCGCCTGAACGGACGAGATAGTAGTAATGGACGGTCAAATCTTCAACAGACTGGCAATACTCGCTTACAACTTGACTCGCTTCACCCCCGAATGGGTAGGATCAGCGCTGACAGTGGGAGCAGAACACGGTCGTGCGCTGGCCGAGGCGCACCTCGCTCAGCAGGGTGTGGCAGTGGAAACAGGGTTGGCCACCACGGCCATAGACCTGCAACTGCTGCACGAAGTAGCCCGGTTTGCCATCGGCGCTGGTGAAGTCCTTGAGGGTGGTCCCCCCCTGCACTATGGCGGCCGCCAGCACCCGCTTGATCTCGGCCACCAGGGTCCCTAGCCGTTCGGCACTGATGTTGCCCGCCGCCCGCTTGGGGTGAATGCCGGCGGCATAGAGCGCCTCGTTGGCGTAGATGTTGCCGACCCCGACCACCACATGGTTGTCCATCAGGAAGGTCTTGATAGGCGTGCTGCGCCCCTTGGCGCGCCCTTGCAGGTAGGCGATGCTGAAGGCATCAGTGAGCGGCTCCGGGCCCAGCTTGGCCAGCAGGGCATGAGCCTCGGCCGGTTCGCGGGTCCACAGCAGGGCGCCGAAGCGGCGCGGATCGTTGAGTCGCAGCAGCTTGCCGTTGGCGAGCTCTATGTCCACGTGATCGTGCTTCTCCGCCGGAGTGCCGATGTCCAGCACCCGCAGGCTGCCGGACATGCCCAGATGCAGGATGGCGGTGCCAAAATCGGTCTCCAGCAGCAGGTACTTGGCGCGGCGGCTGACCCTGTGGATGGTGAGATCCACCAGCTCCTGGATCTCGCCAGGCACGGGCCAGCGTAGGCGACCGTCACGCACCACCACCCGGGTGACCTTGATGCCGGTGAGCCAGGGAGAGATGCCCTGGCGGCTGACTTCGACTTCCGGTAATTCAGGCATAAGTGTCTCTCACGCTAACAGTGGATCAGGGGGTCGGCCGCAACAGGCTGCGGTACTGCTCCTGGCTCAGTGCGAGCCAGGTCGAGGGGGGCAACAGGGCCGCAAACTTGCCGTTGTCCTGATAGAGCCCCACCTCGATGGGATCGCTCTGGCCGGCGACCCATATCTTGAGGTTGACCGGGGTGCCGCGCACCGGCTGGCCGGGGGGCAACAACCAGCCCTGCCAGGCCTCGATGTGGGCCGCCAGCTGGTCACGGCTCAGCCCCAGATCCGGCCCGCTGCGCCAGCCCTGGCCGATGCGCTCAATCTGCCAGCTCGGCCCCTGCCAGGTCAGCACCACGGCAGTTTCCGGCAACAGGGGACGCGGCCGGGTGGCGCTGTTCTCCTGCTGGGCCAGCTCCATCCGGTGCAGCAGGGTGATCACGATCAGCACCCCCACTATGATCACGTTGTTCCAGCCCTTGCGGCTCAATTTAAACATGCAAGATCTCCCCTCGAAGCGGCAGTGTACTGAATTGCGGGCATAAAAAAACCCGGCACTAGGCCGGGTTTTTGAGACAAATCCAAGTGATTACTTGATTTTGCCTTCTTTGTAGATCACATGCTGACGAATCACGGGATCAAATTTCTTGATCTCCATTTTTTCGGGCATGGTGCGCTTGTTTTTGGTAGTGGTATAGAAGTGACCAGTACCGGCGCTGGAGTTCAGGCGAATCTTATCGCGAATACCTTTAGCCATGATCTAATTCCTTATACCTTAACGCCGCTGGCACGCAGTTCAGCCAGAACCACTTCAACGCCGCGCTTGTCGATGATACGCATGCCTTTTGCGGATACGCGCAGGCTCACGAAGCGTTTTTCACTCTCAACCCAAAAACGGTGAGTGTGCAGGTTCGGCAGGAAACGACGCTTGGTAGCGTTGTTAGCGTGCGAACGGTTGTTACCAACTGCCGGGCGCTTGCCGGTTACTTGGCATACTCTAGACATGTCAGTCTCTCCAAATCTTACTTCATTGCTCGAGCAAATATCTGCCCCGCTGGCCTTCGATTGCGGGGCAAACAGAAGGCGGCATTTTATACAGCATCCGTGATCAAAGATCAACTAATACAGTGCCAGAGCCCAGTTTATAGCCAACCACGCTCAGCAAAAGAAACCGTGATGCCGTCACCGATCACCAAGTGATCCAGCACTCTGATATCGATCAAGGCCAGGGCGGCCAGGATCCGATCCGTGATCTGGCGGTCGGCCCGACTGGGCTCGGCCACGCCGGACGGGTGATTATGCGCCAGAATCACGGCGGCTGCATTATGTTTGAGCGCGATCTGCACGATTTCCCTGGGCCAGACGCTGGCCGAATCGAGTGTTCCGTAGAAAAGTTCAACAAATTGAATGACTCTGTGCTGATTATCCAGCAGCAACAGGGCGAACACCTCGCGCGGCCTGTCCCGCAACTGGGCCTGCAGATAGTCCCGGGTCAGTTGGGGCGAGGTGAGCGCCTCTCCCCGCTGCAGTTGCTGCGCCAGATGGCGTTTGCCCATCTCCAGCACCGCTTGCAGCTGGGCATATTTGGCCGGCCCCAACCCATGAGCCGCGCAGAAGGCCGCTTGCTCGGCGCCAAGCAGGGCCCGCAGCGAACCAAACTGCAGCAACAACTGACGGGAGAGATCCACCGCACTCAGGCCGTTGACCCCGGTGCGCAGGAAGATCGCCAGCAATTCCGCATCGGACAAGACCCCGGCTCCCCGCCTCAGCAGCTTCTCCCGCGGGCGCTCATCCTCTGGCCACTCCTTGATGCTCATTTGTCTCTCCCCACCAGCTATTGAGAAAAAACATAGCAAAAAACGCGGGAGCCTGAGCACAACTCCCCCATGTCAGCCTCTGTCGTCATCCACAGCCTGTGGTATCTTAGCCGACCAGTCAGAGTGAGTCGGAAGAGAGACAGCAGATGAGATTGGCCGATAAACGCATCCTGTTGGGTGTCAGCGGTGGCATCGCCGCCTACAAGAGTGCCGAGCTGGTACGCCGCCTGAAGGATCAGGGGGCTGAGGTGCGGGTGGTGATGACCCGCTCCGCCAAGGAGTTCATCACCCCGCTGACCCTGCAGGCCGTCTCCGGCCACCCGGTCGCCGACAGCCTGCTGGACCCGGCCGCCGAGGCGGGCATGGGCCACATCGAGCTGGCCAAGTGGGCCGATCTGGTGCTGATCGCCCCCGCCAGCGCCAACCTGATGGCGCGCATGGCCGCCGGCATGGCGGACGAGCTGCTGACCACCCTCTGCCTGGCCACCCCGGCACCCGTCGCACTGGCCCCCGCCATGAACCAGCAGATGTATCGCAACGCCGCCACCCAGGCCAATCTGGAGACGCTGGCCAGCCGCGGCATCCAGCTGTGGGGGCCGGACTCAGGCAGCCAGGCCTGCGGTGACATAGGCCCAGGCCGCATGCTCGACCCCCTCGAACTGGTGGAGCACTGCTGCCAACAGCTCGCCAGCGAGCCCTTGCTGGCCGGGGTCAGACTGCTGCTCACCGCCGGGCCGACCCGGGAGGCGCTGGATCCGGTGCGCTACATCAGCAACCACAGCTCCGGCAAGATGGGCTACGCCATCGCCCGCGCCGCCCGCGAGGCCGGTGCCGAGGTGACGCTAGTGAGCGGCCCGGTTGCCCTGGCGACCCCGCCAGGGGTGACAAGGGTCGATGTGGAGAGCGCAGAGCAGATGCACCAGGCCGTCATGAGCCGGGTTCATGAGTGCGATCTCTTCATCGGCTGCGCCGCCGTGGCGGATTACCGCCCAGCGCGGGTGGCCGAGCAGAAGATCAAGAAGACGGGTGACAACGACCAGATGGTGCTGACCCTGGTCAAGAACCCGGACATCATAGCCGCCGTGGGGGCACTACCGGACAAGCCCTACACAGTCGGATTTGCCGCCGAAACAGTGGATGTGGAACAATACGCCCTCGATAAACTGGCGCGTAAGCGGCTGGACATGATCGCCGCCAACGACGTATCCCGTGCCGGCCAGGGCTTCAATGCCGACGACAACGCCCTGACCGTGTTCTGGCACGGGGGTCAAGCTCCCCTGCCACTTGCCGATAAGCTGACGCTGGCCCGTCACCTCATTGCCTTGATCGCGCGCCATTATCGACCCTGAATACCGGGCCAGGCGACCCTGCTCGCAGACCGCGATCCTGACAGACAACCGATTCAGCGGGAGCTGATAGCACTGCCTGTGCCAGCTCCCACAGCAGAATTCACTGAGCCATTCGATCGCCACCGCGCGATCTCATTGAAAAGCGATTCATGAACACACAAATTGAACTGAAAATCCTGGATGCCCGCATCGGTACCGAATTCCCGCTACCGGCCTACGCCACCCCGGGTTCCGCCGGCATGGATCTGCGCGCCCTGCTGGACGCACCCCTGACCCTGGCACCGGGTGACACAACCCTGGTGCCGACCGGTCTGGCCATCCACATCCAGGATCCGGGTCTGTGCGCCACCATCTTGCCGCGTTCCGGCCTCGGCCATAAGCACGGCATAGTCCTCGGCAACCTGGTGGGTCTCATCGATTCCGACTACCAGGGCCAGCTGATGGTCTCGGTCTGGAATCGCGGCAACGACAGCTTCACCATGCAGCCCGGCGAGCGCATCGCCCAGCTGGTGATCCTGCCGGTGGTTCAGGCCAGCTTCCAACTGGTCGATGAGTTCAATCAGAGTGAACGGGGTGAAGGCGGGTTTGGTTCTTCTGGTCGCCAATAACAAGACCACACAGGCCTCTGGCCTGTACCTAATAACAGAATCAAGCCATTGTTTTTTTAGGGGAATCCATGGCAAGCAGTAACCAGAAACAGAGTCGGCGCGATCAGATCCTGCAGGCACTCGCCCATATGCTGGAAACCAGTCCGGGTCAGCGCATCACCACGGCGCGGCTCGCGGCCGAGGTGGGCGTATCCGAGGCAGCCCTCTATCGGCACTTTCCCAGCAAGGCGCGGATGTTCGAGGGGCTGATCGACTTTATCGAGGATTCCCTGCTGTCACGGGTCAACCTGATCATGGCCGAGGAGAAGGACACCATGGCCCGCTGCCACCATATCCTGCAGCTGCTCTTGGTGTTTGCCGAGCGCAATCCCGGCATCACCCGCATCCTCAACGGCGACGCCCTGCTCGGCGAACACGACCGGTTGCGGGATCGCATCAGCGCCCTGTTCGACAAGCTGGAAACCCAGCTCAAGCAGGCGCTGCGGGAAAAGCGGCTGCGGGAAGGCCAGGGCTTCCAGCTCGACGAAACCATGCTGGCCAACCTCTTGCTGGCCTATGCCGAAGGCCGGATCAGCCAGTTCGTCCGCTCCGAGTTCAAACTCAAGCCCACCGCCGGCTTCGAGGATCAGTGGCAGTTTATGCGCAGCCAGCTGCTGCAGAGCTGACCCTGGGAGCGGATCGCCCAATGCGACCGCTCCGAATACAAACTCAATCCCATCATAGGCTTCGAGGTTCAGTGGCAGCTTATGCGCAGCCAATTACTGCAAAGCTGGCCTTGGGGAGCGGATCGCCCAATGCGAGCGCTCCGAATACAAACTCAATTCCATCATGGGCTTCGACGCAGTCAATTGCTGCCAAGCTGAGCCATACTGGTGAGTGCAAAGCGGGAGGCCTTGGCCTCCCTTGTTTTTTGTGGCAGCTTCCTATAGTAGAAAATAAGCACCAGATGCGACCCAAGTTGTCGCGCTCCGGTGTTAGATTCATGCGCCATAAACCTTTACACCAACAGGACATCCTATGGAACCCGAGATCATCACAGAAGCGCAGACCTGGCTGGCCAACAACCAGGGGCTGATCATCGAGTACGCCGTCAACATCGCGGCCGCCCTGCTCACCCTGCTGGTCGGTTACATTGCCGCCAATATCATCAGCGGTGGCGTCACCAAGGTGATGCACACCCGCAAGCTGGACACCACTGTCACCCACTTCGTTGGCAGCATCCTCAAGTACACCATCTTGGTATTCGTGGTGATCGCGGCCCTGGGCCGGGTCGGGGTGCAGACCGCCTCCTTCGTCGCCATTATCGGTGCCGCCGGTCTGGCCATCGGTCTGGCGCTGCAGGGGTCCCTGTCCAACTTCGCCGCCGGTTTCCTGCTGATCATCTTCCGCCCCATCAAGGCCGGTGAGTTCATCGAGGTCGCCGGCACCAACGGCGTGGTGCAATCCGTGCAGCTGTTCACCACCACCCTCACCTCCGCCGACAACAAGATGGTGGTGGTACCGAACTCCGCCATCCTCAACGGCACCATAGTCAACTATTCCCGCATGGACACCCGCCGCGTCGACATGACCTTCGGCATCGGCTACGGCTCGGACTTGCGCAAGGCCAAGCAGATCCTGGAACGCCTGGTCAGCGAGGAGGCCCGCATCCTGAAGGATCCGGCCGTCACCATCGCCGTCGCCGCCCTGGCCGACTCCTCGGTCAATATCGTGGTGCGCCCCTGGGTCAAGACCGCCGACTACTGGGGCGTCTGGTTCGACTTCCACGAGAAGGTGAAGCTGGCGTTCGATGCCGAAGGCGTCGAGATCCCCTTCCCGCAGATGGTCATGCACATGCAAAAGACCCAGGCCTGATAACAGACCTGATGACGACAATGCCAGCCTTCGGGCTGGCATTGTCGTTTCTGGCGTTCCGCCAGCAAAAACCGGCCATTCGGCCGGCATCGGATTCAGCCCGGATCAGCCGGCGGCCGGGCCGCACTCAGGCCAGCCGGCGCGCCACCCGGTTGAGCCGCGGCTGCACCAATACATACCCCCCCAGCACGGCCCCCATCACCGCCAGCACCCGCAGTTCGAGGGTTGGGGCGGCCGTGGTCAATGCCAGGGTCAAGAGACCGATGAGGCCGGTGGCGATCAGGCTCAGGGCAAACAGGAACAATACGCGTTTCATGTCGATCTCCTCGTTCCAACAGCAGTGGCCATCCCTGGGAGAATCGTCCATCCAGGCGAATAGTAACCGGCTCCGGACGGAGCAAGTTTGCGTTTGCACATAAAACAAGCGAAAAGATGTCTTGCCGGGAGTGCTTTAGGGTGACGGGAGCCAATCCTCCCCAGCCCAGGACTGAAAGCCTTTTCGCCCCGGGCAAGACGGGAGAAGCATGCGCAAACGCAAGATCCCAGCGGCTTTGCTGACTCATAATCCCAGCGTTTTGGTTGTAAACTCCTCCGATGGCAGACAATTGGTAATGCTCTGTTACACGGGCTGCACACCTGGCCCGGTATAATGCTCGAATAATAAGGTTTGGCGGGAGCCTTGCCTGCAGGGTTCAAACACAACGTGGAAGATCGATAATCCTATGAAAAACATCAATCCAACCCAGACCAAGGCCTGGCAGGCTCTGGAAACCCACTTTGCGGCGCACAAAGAGACTCGTCTCAAGGATCTGTTCGCACAGGATCCCAAGCGCTTTGACAAGTTCTCCCTCACCTTCGGTGGCGACATCCTGGTCGACTACTCCAAGAACCTGATCTCCGAGCAGACTCTTGAACTGCTGATCGCCCTGGCCAAGGAGACCGATCTGCACGGCGCCATCGACGCCATGTTCAACGGTGACAAGATCAACATGACCGAAGGCCGCGCCGTGCTGCACACCGCCCTGCGCAACCGCTCCGATCGTCCGGTCCTGGTGGATGGCAAGGATGTGATGCCGGAAGTGAACGCCGTACTGGCCAAGATGAAGGGCTTCTGCGAGAAGGTGATCGGTGGCGAGTGGAAGGGCTACACCGGCAAACCTATCCGGCACGTGGTCAACATAGGTATCGGCGGCTCGGATCTCGGCCCCGTCATGATCACCGAGGCCCTGCGCCCCTACAAGAATCACCTGGAGATGCACTTCGTCTCCAACGTCGACGGCACCCACATCGCCGAGACGCTGAAGAAGATCGATCCGGAAACTACATTGTTCCTGGTGGCCTCCAAGACCTTCACCACCCAGGAGACCATGACCAACGCCCTGACCGCCCGCGACTGGTTCATCCAGATCGCCGGTGACAAGGCCCACGTCGCCAAGCACTTCGCGGCGCTCTCCACCAACGGCAAGGCCGTTGCCGAGTTCGGCATCGACACCGACAACATGTTCGAGTTCTGGGACTGGGTCGGCGGTCGTTACTCCTCCTGGTCCGCCATCGGCATGCCCATCGCACTGTCCCTTGGTTTCGAGCACTTCGAGGCCCTGCTGCAAGGCGCCTTCGAGATGGACATGCATTTCGCCACCGCCGCCTTCGAGCAGAACGTGCCGGTACTGCTGGCGCTCATTGGCCTCTGGTACAACAACTTCCACGGTGCCGAGTCCGAGGCGATCCTGCCGTACGATCAGTACATGCACCGCTTCCCTGCCTACTTCCAGCAGGGCAACATGGAGTCCAACGGCAAGTTCACCGATCGCAACGGCAACAAGGTCGACTACCAGACTGGCCCCATCATCTGGGGTGAGCCGGGTACCAACGGCCAACACGCCTTCTACCAGCTGATCCACCAGGGCACCAAGCTGATCCCCTGCGACTTCCTGGCGCCGGCCATCAGCCACAACCCCATTGGCGACCACCATCCGAAGCTGCTGGCCAACTTCTTCGCCCAGACCGAGGCCCTGGCCTTTGGCAAGAGCAAGGAACAGGTCGAGGCCGAGTTCCTGGCCGCCGGCAAGACGCTGGAGCAGGTGAAGGATCTGGTGCCGTTCAAGGTGTTCGAAGGCAACCGCCCGACCAACAGCATCTTGTTCAAGAGCCTGACCCCGAAGACGCTGGGTGCCCTGATCGC
The DNA here is from genome assembly GCF_002812985.1 of Aeromonas lusitana. Lineage (GTDB taxonomy): Bacteria > Pseudomonadota > Gammaproteobacteria > Enterobacterales > Aeromonadaceae > Aeromonas > Aeromonas lusitana. The sequence goes on along the minus strand of NZ_PGCP01000040.1, from coordinate 5,991 downwards.
CATGTACGAGCACAAGATCTTCGTGCAGGGCGCCATCCTGAACATCTTCAGCTTCGATCAGTGGGGCGTGGAGCTGGGCAAACAGCTGGCCAACAAGATACTGCCGGAGCTGACCACAGACGCGGCCGTCACCAGCCACGACTGCTCCACCAATGGCCTCATCAACACCTGGAAAGCCTGGAAAGCCTGAGCTCTCCAACCTTCCTGAATGCAAAAGCCCCACTCATTGAGCGGGGCTTTTTATTGCCGGTCACGATGGCCAACAGCCAAGCTGACGGCTTGCACGATTCGGACATCCGGCCAGGTGTCTAAGCCAGCCGGTAACGAGGATCGTCATCCCCGCCCCTCCTCATGCCTGTTCGTTAAGGATTAACCACCAACCGCGATGCGTTTCATGTCTTTCATGTAGCCGCGCAGGGTATGGCCGATCGCTTCGATCGGGTGGCTGCGGGTCGCCTCGTTGGCCGCCAGCAAGGCCAGGTTATCCACCGCTTTTGGCTCGGCACGGGCACTGCCCAGATCGCCAGCCTGCAGGGTCGGCATAAAGTGCTCGCGCAAGAGCGGCACGGCGGCGTTGGCGAACAGGTAGTTACCGTATTCGGCGGTATCGGAGATCACCACGTTCATCTCGTACAGGCGCTTGCGGGCGACGGTATTGGCGATGAGCGGCAGCTCGTGCAGGGATTCGTAGTAGGCGGACTCTTCATAGATGCCGGAAGCCACCATGGTCTCGAACGCCAGCTCCACACCCGCCTTGACCATGGCCACCATGACCACGCCATTGTCGAAATACTCCTGCTCGGCAATCTTGCCGGCGAAAGCCGGGGCATTTTCGAAGGCAGACTTGCCGGTCTCTTCGCGCCAGCCGAACAGCTTGGCGTCGTCCTCGGCCCAGTCGGCCATCATGCCGCGGGAGAACTCACCGGCGATGATGTCGTCCATGTGCTTCTCGAACAGCGGGCGCATCAGGGTATGCAGTTGCTCGGACAGCTCGAAGGCACGCAGCTTGGCCGGGTTGGACAGGCGATCCATCATCAGGCTGATGCCGCCCTGCTTCAGGGCTTCGGTGATGGTCTCCCAGCCGAACTGGATCAGCTTGCCGGCGTAGGCCGGGTCTGTGCCCTCGGCAACCAGCTTGTCGTAGCACAGCAGGGAACCGGCCTGCAGCATGCCGCACAGAATGGTTTGCTCGCCCATCAGGTCGGATTTCACTTCCGCCACGAAGGAGGACTCCAGCACCCCGGCACGGTCGCCGCCGGTGGCGGAGGCCCAGGCCTTGGCGATGGCCATGCCCTCGCCCTGGGGATCGTTCTCCGGGTGTACCGCAATCAGGGTCGGTACGCCGAAGCCACGCTTGTACTCTTCACGCACCTCGGTACCCGGGCACTTGGGCGCCACCATGACGACTGTGATGTCGGAGCGGATCTGCTGACCCTCTTCCACCACGTTGAAGCCGTGGGAGTAACCCAGAGCTGCACCCTGCTTCATCAGCGGCATGACAGTCTTGACGACGTCGGAGTGCTGTTTGTCCGGGGTCAGGTTCAGCACCAGATCGGCACTCGGGATCAGCTCCTCATAGGTGCCGACCACGAAGCCGTTGTCGGTGGCCTTCTGCCAGGAGGCACGTTTCTCTGTGATGGCGGCCTTGCGCAGGGCATAGGAGATATCCAGCCCGGAGTCGCGCATGTTCAGACCCTGGTTCAGACCCTGGGCGCCACAACCCACAATCACCACCTTCTTGCCCTTGAGCGCCGCACAACCGTCAGCGAACTCTTCGCGCTGCATGAAACGACACTTGCCCAACTGGGCCAACTGCTGACGCAGGTTCAGGGTGTTGAAATAATTAGCCATGGTGATTGCTCCGTTCGATTGATTCCATGCCGGATGACGGCGTTGTCGAAACCACTATAGCGCGGGACACTTATTGCCTGAAATGATATATTCGAAACAGTATGTTGCAAGAATTGAAAGATGATTCTGCGCAATCCCACCGATTTTTCCCTCCACGTCGGCAGCCACCACCGCAGGAATTGAAAGATGGATCTTCGCAATCTCGAGCTGTTTCTCCACCTCGCCGACTCCCTTCACTTCGGCAAGAGTGCCGACGCCATGGCGGTCAGCCCCTCCACCCTGAGCCGCGCCATCCAGCGACTGGAGCAGGAGACCGGCTGCGTGCTGTTCGAGCGGGACAACCGCAGCGTGCGGCTCACCCCGGCTGGCGAGAAGCTGCGGGAGTTCGGCGGCAGCCTGTTGCAGGAGTGGCGCCGACTCAAGCAGGAGCTCAGGCGCAGCGATGAGCCGCTGCAGGGGCGGCTGCGAGTGTTCTGCTCGGTCACCGCCAGCTACTTCCTGCTGCCCGAGGTATTGGAGCGCTTTCGTCGCCGCTATCCCCAGCTCGAGATCAAACTCGAGACCGGCGATCCTGCCCTGGCGGTGGACAAGATACTGGCGGACGAGGCAGATCTCGCCATCGCCGCGCGCCCGGATGCGCTCTCCGCCAAGCTGGAATTTGCCAGCCTGCAGCAGGTGCCCCTGGTGTTTATCGCCCCAAGGAGCACGCCCCCCGCTCACTGGTACCACAATGGCGCGCCGGATTGGGAGCGGATGCCCCTCATCCTCTCCGAGCAGGGACTGGCGCGAAAGCGCTGCGATCAGTGGCTGCGCAACAAGGGCATAGCCCCCAACATCTATGCCGAGGTCGCCGGCAACGAGGGCATAGTCGCCATGGTGGCGCTCGGTTTCGGGGTGGGCCTGGTGCCAGCGGCGGTGATCGATCACAGCCCCATGGGGGACAAGGTGCGCATCGTCGAGCCCAAACCGGCGCTCAAGCCGTTCGATGTGGGTATCGCCGTGCTCAAGAAACGGTTGGAGGAGCCGCTGATCCGCGCCTTCTGGGACACGGCCCGTGGCCAGGGTGTGCGCTGACAACAAGTAGGCTTCCATACCGACAAACCTCATCGGTGGCCAGCGCCAGTGTCAAATGTATCAGTAGGAAAGCGCCAGAGAAGGGGGGAGACTGCGAGACCAACCAGCGAAGAAGGAGCGCGCCATGCAACATCTAGTCGAGATCAAGGGTTCCCACCTGTTTGAAGAGTACCTCCACAGCCTGGGGGTACGCCGCTGCCGGCTGGATCAGGAGCAGGAGATCTATCTGCAGGAGCACCATCTGGCGGCGGTGCGCCGCATCCAGGGCGAGCTCAGATTCTACCTGCGCGCCAATGCCCTGGTCGGCCGCTGATCCGCAATTGGTCACAGAACAAACCCACAAAGCGTATTAGACTGGCACCATCCGTCACCCTCGCCTCCGGGGGTCGCCATGAGGAGTGCCCATGAAACCAAGCGGCCTTGATCGGCTCTTCAAACCCCAATCAATTGCCGTCATCGGAGCCTCGAGCGACCCGCAGAAGGCGGGTCAGGTGGTGATAAGACATCTGCTCGCGGGCCAGTTCAAGGGTCCCATACTGCCGGTCAGCCCCCACAGCCGGGCCGTCGCCGGCGTGCTCGCCTATCCCGACATCCCAAGCCTGCCGCTGGCCCCGGATCTCGCCATCGTCTGCACCAAACGCGAGCGGGTGTTGCCCATCATAGAGGCCCTCGGCAAGAAGGGCACTGGGGCCGCCATCATATTGGCCGCCCAGTTCTCGGCAGAGGATCGTCTGCAGCTCAAGGCCCTGTGCCGGCAATACGGCATCCGGCTGCTCGGCCCCAACAGCATGGGCATGCTGCTACCGGGTCAGGGCATCAACGCCAGCTTCTCCCCCATCGCCGCCACCCCGGGGCAGGTGGCTTTCCTGTCCCAATCCGCGGCGGTCAGCACCACCATTCTCGACTGGGCCAAGCAGCGGGAACTCGGCTTCTCGGCCTTCGTGTCCCTCGGGGATCACTGCGACATCGACTTCGGCCAGCTGCTGGATCAGCTCTCTCGTGACGGCACCACCCGCGCCATCCTGATCTACATGGACAAGCTGCACGATGCCCGCCACTTCCTCTCGGCGGCCAGAGCAGCCTCGCGCAACAAGCCGATCCTGGTGCTCAAGAGTGGTCGTCACGATCCGACCAACGGCCTCGACAACGTCTACGATGCGGCCATCCGCCGGGCCGGCATGCTGCGGGTGCGGGACACCCACGAGCTGTTTGCCACCGTCGAGACCCTGAGCCACTCCTTGACCCTCAAGGGGGAGCGGCTCGCCATCCTCTCCAACGGCCGTGGCCTCGCCAACATGGCTGCCGACGTGCTGCTGGAGCGCGGTGGCAAGCTGGCTATGGCACCGCTCGACATCGGCAGTGACGCCGACATAGAGGCGTATCGCGGCGCCCTGGACCAGCTGCTGCAGGGGGACAAAGCCGATGCCATCTTGCTGATCCACGCCCCTTCGCTAACCGCCCGCGGCGCTACCCTGGCCGACAACCTGATCGCCTTCATCAAGCAGCACCCCAGGGCCAGGCGTTTCAACATTCTCACCAACTGGGCGGGGGAGTACTCGGCCCAGGAGGGTCGCCGCCTGTTCAACGAGGCGGGGATCCCGACTTATCGCACCCCGGAGAGTGCTGTCGCCGCCTTCATGCACATGGTGGAATACCGCCGCAACCAGAAGCAGCTGATGGAGACGCCTGCCTCCCTGCAGGGGGGAAGGCTCGATGTCGAGCGTTGCCAGCAGCTGATCCGCCAGGCGCTGGAGCGCAAACAGAGGGTGCTCGATACCCACCTGGCCCAGCCCATCATGCAGGCCGCCGGCCTCGCCACCCTGCCGACCTGGATAGTCTCGGATGCCATCGAGGCGGCCCTGACCGCAGAGCAGATAGGCTATCCGGTGGCGGTGAAACTGCGCTCCCCGGACATTGCCCATAAATCCGATGTCCACGGCGTCATGCTCAACCTGCGCACCTCCGCCGAGGTGGCCCAGGCGGCGGATGCCATCCTGGATCGGGTACGTCAGCACGATCCGGGCGCGCGCATCGAAGGCCTGCTGGTGCAACGCATGGCACGCCGCAGCGGCGGCCTGGAGCTGCGTATTCGCCTGCAGCAGGACCCTGTCTTCGGCCCCGTCATCCTGCTCGGGGAGTCCGGCGCCGAGCCGCACCAGATGGTCGCGGCTCTGCCGCCACTCAACCAGGCGCTGGCCCGCTACCAGATCATCGGCGCCCTCAAGAGTGGCAAGATCCGCGAGCAGGCCAGTCCGGTACGGCTCGATATGGATGCTCTCGGTCAGGTACTGTGCCAGCTGTCGGAGCTGTTGCTTGCCTTCCCCGAAATTCAGGAGCTGGATCTGCATCCGCTGCAGGCCAGCGGCGAGGAGATGGTGATCCTGGATGCCAGGCTGACATTGATGGAGAAAGGCCAGCAAGCGCTGCCGCTGGCCATCCGCCCCTATCCCACCGAGCTGGAAGAGGGCGCTTGGCTCAAGGATCAGAGCCATGTCCTGCTGCGCCCGATCCGGCCGGAAGACGAACCCGCCCACAAGGCATTCGTGCTCCAGGTCTCCGATGAAGACAGATACAAGCGCTTCTTCGCCGACGTGGGGGAGCTGGGCCATGAAGAGCTGGCCCGCATGACCCAGATCGACTACGACCGGGAGATGGCCTTCGTCGCCGTAGGCCAGGATGGCGCCTTTGATCAACAGATCCTGGGGGTGGTACGAGCCATCTCCACGCCGGATCTCGCCGATGCGGAATTTGCCATTCTGGTGCGTTCAGATTTGAAAGGGCTGGGGCTCGGCAAGCTGATGATGGAGAAGATTGCCCGTTACGCCCGCGAGCGTGGCATAGGCCAGCTCTCCGGCATGACCATGCCGAGCAATCGCGGCATGATCAACCTGGCCAAGCGGCTGGGCTTCCAGATCGATATCCAGCTGGAGGACGGGGTAGTGAATATGCAGCTGCCCTGCGGAGAGCAGAGCTGACATGATCGGTGAAATAGCGAGAAGGCAGGGGTTTATAGCGTAAAAATGATAAATCTCAGCCAATAAAGAAGCCCGCTCAGATGAGCGGGCA